>CALJIY010000163.1 GCA_937973945.1 uncultured Saprospiraceae bacterium
CGCAATATTTCATCGTTTTTGGAGATAGTCAATTTGCTGCTACTGAATTCACTATAGATGGAGAGATGTATGGCATTACTTCATTTGTCAATGCAGGTAGTAATGATAATATTGACTCCGATGTGGATGGCAATAGTTTGACTTCTGGTAGCTTAGGTGCACGCCCCGATGGCTTGCCATTTATTGATATGACTACGGGAGCAACAGGATGTGGTGATCATAAATATGATTTGGGCGTGACATGTTGCACTCCTCCAACTGTTACTGCTTTTGCCATTCAATCTACCTGTACGAATAATGTAGCGAATAGCGATGGATATTTACAACTATCAGCAATTACCAATGGAGACAGAGTCAATTTTTCTATAGGAAGTAGCTATACTGGAGATGCGGATTATACCAATGCAACCACTATTGGTATGCTGCCATTTCAATTTGGAACAGGACTTGCTAATCCAAGTGGATCTCAAGATTATACGGTTCGAATATTCAATGGTGCGAGTGCTTGTTTTCTAGATGTCGTCGTACGTCTAAATGAGCAGGATTGTGCTATAGGCTGTGCTTGTAATGAATTCATTTATTTGAATGATCCTGCTAATGGTAACATTCACAAATATAATGTAGAAACGGGAGATACTACTTTTTTAGAAATTGGAAATCCTATTTGGTATGATGGAAATGAATTACCTGCGCCACATGGTTTGGGAACTGATTTGAATGGTTTTCTTTATATTGGGGAAGATGCTATTGCGTCTAATATCAGACGATTTACATGTGATGGAGAGCTGAGTCCTATTACTGAATTTGCTATTCCAACGAATGGACAATTTAATATTACTTCTGTTGGAAATACACTTTATTATAATAGTGGAGATTGGCGGGATGAAGATATAGAAGCGATTGATCTTTGTACGAAAGATAATATTAGTAGCCTTAATTTTTGCGGAGATGTTTCACCGTGGGCAGATTGGGGATTTACCTACAATGAAACGACTGGTTTATTTTATAGTACTTACAAGAGAGCTACTGGTGCCAATGGAGTAAATGGAATTTATGTTTATAGTGCGGATGATTTTGATAATGATCCGAATACTTGTATAAGCCCTATGACCTTGACACCACCATTGCCAACAGATGAAATATTAGAAGGGATCACAACAGATAATGATGGAAATATGTATATCGTTGTCAAAGCAGATGCCAACTCTTGTTCTTATGTTTTAAAGTATAATGCTGCTGGTGCTTATGTAACAGAATCTCCAAAGGACTGTTTGGATAATGGAAGTGGCTACTTCAATTCTATAGGTATTGTCTATAGTGAATCTGCAAATATGCTTTTCACTTCTTCTCAAAGTCCATTAGAAGATTGTGTCTATGCTTTTAGTACAGATTTAGTTCCATTAAAACCGATGGCTGGTCCATCAGGAGTTTCAAATGGAGCAAAAGGAATTGCTATTTTAAAAGAATGTTGTCCGACCAATAATAATGTGGTGATTGATACACTTCTTTGTAGCTCAAGTATCAATGAGGTTATCTTTTTACAAGAACTAATTAATTGTGATGGAATTATTTGTGAAGGATTTTGGGAAGAAGCATTAGGGAATAGTGGTCTTACTTATAATTCCTGTAATAATTCGGTTACGGTAAACGCTGCTGGTGCTTGTGGCTCCTTTACTTTAGGGTCAAATGGTATTGGAAATAATCCACAATGTGGCGCCTTTACAATTACCGTAAATGTTGAAGTAGGGGAGATGATTGCTCCCGTCATAGCAGGGGATCAAATGGTTTGTGAAGGAGAGGCTTCGACTGCTTTTACCATAGGAACACCAGCTTCTGGTAGTAATACAATTGATTATCAATGGCAAAGCAGTACAACTGATTGTACGACTGGTTTTACAAATATTACCAGTGCTACAAGCGAAACATATGATCCAGGGATTATTACCGAAACAACTTATTATAGAGTGGTTGCTTCTACAGAAGGGAACTGTGCATCAGGAATGTGTACCGATACTAGTAATTGTGTTACGGTTACTTATTCTTTATATCCAACACTAGCTGATTTAGTCAACGAATCGATTTGTGAAGGAGATACTTTTGAGTCAAGTAAGGTAACGACCAGTGTTACAAATGCTGTGTCAGTAAATTATCAATGGTATGATAACAACGGAACAGATAATACTGGTATCAATATGATTAATGGTCAAACGACTGCTACCTTAACAGCACTACCAACAACCGAAGGTAGTTACAGTTACAGAGTAGAAGCGGTCAATAACTCAAATAATAATTGTACGGTCAGTGAAATAGTAAACCTAACCATTCTTGCTAAACCAACTGCAACTGCCATTACCATTAATGCTACTTGTTCTGGAGCAAGTTCCAATAACGATGGCCAAATTATGATTTCTGGTTTTAACACAGGGGAACGCTACGCCTTAGAAGAAAATAGTAGCTATACAGGTAGTGCAACTTTTGCAACTGGTTCTACAGTAATTCCTGCGGATGGGGTAATAGCTAATAACTTAACTAACCCGAGTGGCGTAGCGCAATATACCGTTCGTGTTTTTAATAGTGACGAATGCTATATAGATAGAATCGTTGACTTAAATGAATGGACTTGTACTTGTCTCGATCCTATAGCGGCGCCTAGTCCAGCTGTAGTTTGTGTGAGTAGTATGGATACCATTTATGGCAAACCTACTGGAGGAACAGGAATATATACGATCCATTCATGGACTGATTTAAATACAGGAACAGCGGCTGGTTATAGTTTAGATTTATTGAATAATGAAAATATGACTTTAGATGCTACTGCTGCGACAGAGGGAACGATCAATCTTCAATATTATGTAGAAGACAATGTTGGCTGCTCTGTCGTTGTAGATCATACCATCATGTTGACGCTTGCAGATGCTATCAGTATTTGTGATGATGCATCCAATTATGCAGAGATCGTAGCTCAGCCAGGTCTAACTAATGTAGTTTGGTTCAATAGTGCAGATACTCAAGTAGGGACTGGCGACACCTTAGTTGTGGATGCGAATACTTTGGGTATGGGAGATGGAATGGATAGCTATTATTATAATGCAGAAGATGCTACTGGTTGTGATGCAGGCTTATGTTGTCCAGTGATCGTAACGGCAATAGATTGTTGTAAACCTGAAATATGTTTGCCTTTTAGAATGACAGTTAAAAGAGGGATTAGGGAATAAAAATAAAATAATAAAACTAAATAATGACGAAGTAATAAATCCGTCCAAATGTGTGAGTTATTGTTTTGTCGTTACTAAGGAACACTAAAAGATATTTTTTTACAGGAACTACTTATTCGATGGCTGACTCTTTACGAGTCAGCTATTTTTTTGAGAAATATTTGTAATTTCATAGTGTGGATGGTACTAATTTCAATATCCTAATTATTTCCTTTTACTAATCGCCTCATACACCGCCTCATGCAAACTAGGTCGAATATTTAAACTATACAATTTTCGACTAGCCCTAGTAGGATAAACTCTATTCGATAGAAATATAACAATTAGTTCTTCTACAGGGTCTACCCAATAAAACGTTCCCGTAAATCCAGAATGCCCATAGCTTTCAGGACTAGCTGATTTTGCTATGTACGCAGCCTTAGCATCATACTCAATTAAGGGTTTATCAAAACCTAACCCCCTTCGATTTCCGTCTTCGCAAAATTGACAACGAGTGAATTCTTCTACGGTACTTGCCTTCAGATAGCGCTGACCTGCATAAGTCCCTTTGTTCAAAAATAATTGCAATAGCTTTCCTAAATCTTGAGCATTCCCAAAGAGACCAGCATTGGAAGAAATGCCTTCTAACATCGCCGCGTTTTCATCATGCACCGTTCCATGTACTAATTGATTTCTAAAGAAAGTATCTATCTCAGTCGGTACGATTTCAGAAAGTGGGAAGTATTTTGTTGGGGTAAACACCAAACGTTCTGCACCAATAGGTTGATAAAAGGTCTTGTATAGAAAAGTATCAAAAGGAAGACCTGTCTTTTCTTTCACTAAATCAGGATACAATAAAAAAGAGAGTCCAGAGTATTTATAGCCCTCCTCTTCTCGGAGCTTAGATTTTTTGATTCCTTTGTATATTTTCTTTTTGTATTTTCGATGCAGGTATAATTGATCGGTAATTTTTATAGGGAAACGTTTAGAAGTTTTGGATTTAAATGTTCGCCATTTAAATTTTCCACTTTTTCGTTTGGTACGAGCCCAAAAAGTGATATAAGGAATGAGTCCTGCTTGGTGTGCTAAGACTGTTCTGAAATCTAAATTTGCTTTATTAGAATTTTCAAAATTAGGAAAATAATCCTTCCATAATCCATCTATGTCAAACAGTCCTTGATCGTACAAGTACATTAATGCTAGTGTACCTGTAGTCGTTTTACTGACGGAGGCTAAATCGTACAAATCTCTTGATTGTACAGGCCTTATTTTATCATAGGTATGATACCCAAAATTCTTATCATAAATGGTTGCTCCTTTATGGAGGACTAGCAATTGTGCGCCGGGAAAGGCCGCAGAATCTACACCCGTTTGAATAATAGAATCTAATGTTTGATGAAGGTATAGACTATCATAAGGAAGTGTATCTAATGCTTGATAAAGATCTCTGCTGTCGTAATTAAGCGTATCCATTAGATGATGAGATGCTGTACTATCGTAAGCAAGTGTATTTAACTTTGGATAGGGTAGGCTGTCTACTTGACTAAATAAGGTACTCGATATACTCAGCCATAACAACATAGTGGCTAATAAGAAAAATTTATTCACTTTTAGAAAAGTTAATGAACATAGTGGATTCAGTACTATGCTATATGTTTTATTGACTGTAAATTAATTCAATTAACATTTTACTAAATTCTCAATACTGCTTAATTGTCAGGATTAGGAATTATGGGATTTTAGGAGGAGTAGAATTTTACAAAATGGCATCATCAAAAATCCTAGTAACCTTAAAACCTCATAAATCCTGATCCTGACAGTGGTGGTTATTGCACCTCAAAGGTCAATTGTTGTTGAATAATTTTTCCTTTTTTAGAAAGACCTTCTAGTTTTACATTATAGTTAGAAGCCCTATCGGCGGTATAGAATGCTATAGTCGCCGTATTCTTTTTATCCAATTGAACGATAGGTTCCCAAAATAGCGTCACCCGATAATCTTTTTCACTACTTGCCGTGTTTTCATACTTTGGACTATAAAAAGATTTCGCTTGATAGTATCCAGCATGTTGGATATTGAGCATACCATTATTAACGACGACTCGATTAGATTTTACCCCTGGCGGTCGAGTAAACAAAGCTATAATACCCCCAGAACCAGCTGCACCGTAAATAGACGTTTTAGACATGCTTTTTAGCACATCTACAAATGCAATCCGACTTGGATCAATGGAGTTCGCCAAAGCACTTTCCACAGGTACACCATCTAGTAATATTGTTGCAGTGGTTTGTAAGTTAATAGAATTGATACCTCTTATTCTGGCTGCTTTATTAAATCCAGAACCTATAATTTCTACACCCGCAACTTTGCCTCTTAAGAAATCAAAAATATTGGTATGGTAGGAGCTAGGAAAGGAATCTAAACTAACTCTTTGATCTGGCTGTCCATATAAGGTTTTGTTTTTATGCCACTCATCAACTACTTCTGCTTTTCTGCCCACTACGACTACTTCATCAAAATCTATTTCCCACATATTTTCATTGGCAAGGGTTTGTAGTCGATTAAAATCTATGTCGTAAATCTCTTCCCCTGCTTGCTCATAAGTTCCATGTGTAGTAGGAATGGTTAATGATTTATCAAGAACAGGACTGATTAATTCATCTAAATAGATCGAAACATTTCGATTACCCTCCGCTCCAAATTCTACCCCTTTTGATTTTTTCTTTTTCTTCTTTTTTTCTGAAAATATATTAGCTTGTATTAAAACAGTCGTCGTATCTCTAAATTGTAATTCTGAAAATACAAACCGCCCATCCTCTTTAGTTGTTACTTCATTGACTAACATATTGTCTGATAAACTGGAGAAATATACATCTGCTACCACAGGTTGGTTTTTCTTATCTTTTTTGGTAACCACCCCGCTAATCGTTAAACTATTCTCAATTGGATGATCTAATTCTGGCGCTTTACTTTTTAAGATATCCTGCCATACGAAACGCCTCCAACCTTGTGTCACTAATAGAAGATCTAGTACTTGTCTTCTTGTGGCATCTTCTTTCTCAAAATAATAACCTGGATTTTCTATGCTCCCTTTAAGATCCGATTCTAATAAGAAATAACTTTTAATAGAACTAGCATTGGCACTGTTTGGGTTGACATATAAATCTGTTACGCTCAGCGATAAATTAGTAGCCTCAAAATCTGAGGTTTTGGGTAATTCCACTTTTAATTCCACTTTTTCTCTTTTACCGAGTGTTGATTTATTCGTGCTTAATTGTGCTTGTTCAGTGGAAGCTGTTTGGTTGATATAGACCAATCGTTCTGCTACTGGCTGGCCATTGCCATTAAATAAAGTGAGTTGAGCAATGCCTTCTGGCAAGTCTTTTTTAGGTAAGCGATATACTTTTCCATCGCTTAATTCCGCCAAAGAAATGAAAGCCTGTCCTCTGATCTGTCCAATTAAAAAGGCTTGGTCTAAACCATTAGGGATATTGGTTTTTATTTTTAAAATAATATCTTCTTTATCTCGATTGTTAATCCGCATTACATAGCCTGCGGATAAGGGGGTAGGCAA
>CALJIY010000164.1 GCA_937973945.1 uncultured Saprospiraceae bacterium
TGGCAGAAGATCAAATGACGGATTCTGAAAAATATATGGATGCGGAATGGGCGTATGTTCGCTTAGATAATGTAGGACATTGGATATCATTAGAGCAACCACAGAAATTGTATAACCTAGTACATGATTGGTTAAACAAAAGCGGATAACCTTCTTAAGCTACCTATAATTAAAGTTAGAGTTTCATCCGACCACTTGTGAGTGATCGGATGAATCAATTTATCTATTCAGATTCGTGTATTTTAATTAAACACTCGAACATAATCCACAATCATCCGCTGTGGAAAATTAGTAGTCCCATCTGGAGAACCAGGTAAATTACCACCTACGGCCACATTAAAAATGAAGAAAAAATTATCATTGAAAGGGTAGGGTTGCCCACCTACACTATTCCGATCAAATTCAAAGTATAATTCATCATCTACATACCATTCCATTTTATTCTCTTCCCATACTAAAGAAAATACATGATATTCTTCTGAAAATTTTGCACCGCCATTTAGAGCAATAGATTCTCCTTTAAAATTATGATTGGCAAAATTAGCTCCATAATGTGCAGTACCTAATACGCGGTTAGGGCGTTGTCCTACCAATTCCATAATGTCAATTTCTCCACAAGCAGGCCAACCAACTGCGTTGATCTTCGTGCCTAACATCCAAAGTGCAGGCCATAGTCCTTTACCTTCTGGTAAGACTGCCCGAATATCTATTCTACCAAATCGAAAAGATTTTTTTCCTTGAGTGATGATCCGTGAAGAGGTGTATTCACTTCCACCAAAAGCTTCCTTTTGAGCTGTTATCACTAAATTACCACTCTCTATTGCTGTATTCTCTTCACGATAATATTGTAATTCATTATTCCCCCAACCATTATTACCAGTACCAATTTCATGCACCCAACTATTAGTGTTTAGACTAGTTCCATCAAACTCATCTGACCAAACCAATTCTCTTCCTGCGTAAGATGCGGGGGTGCTATAGCCCGTAGTAGGAATCACTAATTCATTTATATCGTCATCATTTTTAATAGTGCCTTGAGCGCCGCCCACTAAAATGCTTGCATTCACTGGATTAGCTAATTCTATTTTAAAAGTCTCATCGCCTTCAAAAATACTTTCGCCAATTACTGGAATAGAAATGATTTTGCTAGCCTCTCCTGGCGCAAAAGTAATCGTTCCATTTTGTGCTACAAAATCAATTGCCTCCTCTGCCGTTTCTTCAATTGTTTGATAATCGACTTTTACTTCTTGTGTATAATCCCAAGAGAGCATCACTTCGAAGTCAATAGTAGAATCCTCATCCGCCTCCACTGTTGTAGCTGGTAGGACCGTGATTTTTGGTGCTTGTCGAATTTCGTCGACTGGTAATTCATTTTCTATTTCGCAAGCAGAGAAAATAAGTAGTACGATTAGTAGATAGAAAGAAGTTTTTATATGGAACATTGTTAATTTTTATTGTGATATTTTCAAGTTGTTAGTGTGGTGAGACAAATCACAAAACACAGTTAGAGGTTTATTTAAACACATAGGCACATAGAGCACATAGCCTATATGTTCTATGTGCTTATGTGTTTAGGAATTATGTTTATTTGTCAGTCAGCAACAGTTAAGTCCTGATATACTCTAACATAATCTATTTCCATTTGTTGTGGCCAAATAGAATCATCAATACCATGCTTGCCACCCCAATTGCCACCGACTGCAAGATTTAGAATCATATGAAATTTTTGATCAAAAGGCCAGGCCTGAAAATCGGTTTTATCATTTTCAAAAGTAAAGTACTTTTTTCCATCAATATACCAATCCATTTTATCTTCCTGCCAATCTAATACATAGGTTTGAAATTGTTGTTCACTTTTAGGCGTATACAATTCTCCACCTTTTTGGGTGCCATTTAAATGATTATAGGCTTTGGTATGTACCGTTCCATAAATGGTGTCTGGTTCATAACCCACATGCTCCATGATATCAATTTCCCCACTCTCAGGCCAACCACCATAGGACCAATCTGTGGACAGCATCCAAATCGCTGGCCAAGTACCTTTCCCCGTAGGTAACTTTGCACGAATTTCAATCTTACCATATTTCCAATCTCCTTTGTTCTTAGAAACTAATCTAGCAGAAGTATAAGATCTTTCCTCTTTATAAGGTTCTTTTATGGCAGTAATGATAAGCTTGCCATCTTCTACTTTGGCATTTTCTGGACGATTTTCTGTATAATATTGTAGTTCATTATTTCCCCATCCGCAACCAGCAGGCTGATTGCAAGCCGTACCTACATCATAGGTCCATTTGCTAGGATTGGGTAAGCCATCTTGATCAAATTCATCTGACCAGACCAGCTGCATATTATCTTTAGAAGGAATTATTTTTTTTGCTTGTTTGCATTGTACTAAAAGTCCTACAACAGCAATTGTTAAAATGACAACAATGATTTCCTTTTTCATATTTCTTTTTTGAAAAATAGTTTATCGAGCAACAAAATAGAGATCAAACCAGCCCCCTGAATTTAAAAATTCACTACGTAAAACTAATTCATCCTCTGTTAAAAGGATAATATCATAAATAGGCGATGAATCCCAAACACCTATAAATGCACCTTCTGGTAAAATAATGCGTGTTTCTCCATTAGGACCTCCGTTCGCTTCGATAAAATAAGTTAAATCTGTTGGTGGTGTAAAGTCGACAGGAACAAAACCATTGAAAGGATCAATCGTTTGACCGCTATTGCGATATAGAAAAGAAGAGCCTTCAAAAGTAAAGCAAAAGGAATCGTCATATTGAACCGGATCTAAGCTACTTTCTCTAGAGGAAAACCATTCATCGCTTCCTGGATCAGGACCGACAGTGACGGCGCCGGCTACTTGAGAAAAAGTCCAGCATTTCCCTAATAGATTATCACAGCCACCCGTAAGAAAAATTGTTTCATCTGAACAAGCCAATATGGCATCTGCTTCAAAGGATATATCTTGCTCCGCAATGGATGTTCCTCCACCCCCTTCTTTAGCTGCGTGTAAAGTAATCGTATAGTTACCTGCTTTTCTATAGACCACCGTATCTACGGCTAAGATGGACATCTCTGGTGTTCCGCCCGGCAATTCCCAAACTCTTGAAAAGAATCCATCTGATAGATCTTTAATAATGACTTTATTAGGATCGTCACTAGATACTTCTATAGAGATGTTTGGTGCTGCTGGTAAGGATGGGATTTGTATATCTTCATCAATAGCAGGATCACATGCGGCTAGGCATAGGAAAAATCCTAAGAAGCAAATCTGTATAAATTTATGATTGGTTAATAACATCTTTTTTAGTTTCAAATTTTTGTCGACCATCCTATACAAGGAATGTCTCATTTTGAGATTGAAGTTGAAGTTGAGATTGAAGTTAAAAACCTCTAATACCCCGGATTCTGATTCAAAGAACCATTAGAAGCCTGAATTTGAGAATCTGGAATGGGTAATACTTTATGTACATCGTCTCTATATCCTAGTGGCCCTAAAACAGCAGCAGCTCTACCTGTTCTTACTAAATCAAAAAAGCGGTGACCTTCCAAACCTAATTCCACCCGTCTTTCATGATAAATCGCTTCTAACAAAGCTGGACCAGATGCTGTGACCGCTCGCATACTTACTCGTTGACGAACTTTATTTAAAGAACTTTTTGCTGCAGCTTCATCTCCTGTATGAAAGGCAGCTTCTGCATGCATTAGTAAGACATCTGCATAACGAATGACTCTATCATTGGAGCCTCCATTGGGATTAGGATCTCCAAAAGGAGCCTCCTCCGCTTTATTACTAAAATATTTTTTCGGATAATAATCATGCGGATAGCCAGTTGCTTCTTTTGTGAAGATACCTCGATCGCCCATTAAATCGCCCTCTCTAAAAACGGTTGATTTTAATCTTGGATCTTCCAAACCTTCTTTGAAGAATTCATCGACAAAATCTTGTGTTGGCAGATTAAAACCATAGCCTTCAAACTGACCTCTAGGTCGTTGAAATACATTGGAGAAGGTTCCTTCATTGGCATTATTTCTACCCCAATTTCCACCTGAAGCATTCATGTATTGAATCTCAAAAATAGACTCTGCATTATTTTCTCCACCAGATGTGAAAATTTTAGAATAATCGCCGACTAAACTATATTCTCCAGAGTTAATAATATCCTCTGCTATTGCTTTGGCCTCTGCCCATTTAGATTGGAATAAATACACCTTTAGTAAAAGCCCTTGTGCGGAACCTTTAGTGATTCGACCTAAGTCCTCTAATGGATATTCACTTCTTAGGGGCAAACTTGCCACGGCTTCTTTTAAATCTGTTTCTAAGAAAGCCCATATTTCTGCAGGCGTACTTTGACCAATATTATATTCACTAGGAGCTAAAACCCGATCTACTAAGGGAACATTTCCAAAATAGGTTACTTGTAAAAAATGAAACCATGCTCGGATCGTTTTAGCTTCTCCTAATATTTGTGCTTTTACAGTCTCATCCATTTCTATGTCTGGTATTCTTTCCAAAGAGACATTCGCCCGATAGATGCCTTCATAATTAGCTGCCCATTCCGCCTCTAAAAATTCTGTATTTGTTGGTCCTTGAAAATTTTCCAAAGCAGCTAAATTTGGTGCATCATTCGCTCCAGAGCCTCCTTTTACGGTATCATCAGACATTACATCTCCCCAGAACCATCGAAAATGACCACCTGGAGTTAATTCAAATTGTAAAGCGGCATAGGCTCCATTCACGGATGAAATGGCATCAGCTTCTGTTTTATAAAAGTTATCGATTGTAACGCCAATGATGGGGCTTTTTTCTAATAGATCTTTTTGGCAAGCGAAAAGAAATAGTAGAGAAAATAAAAGGTATTTTGATTTTTGCATAATTTTTAATTTAGGGTTCAGCGTAAGAATTATTGAATGAATACTTTTCTGAGCACTGTGTCCAAATCTCTTTTTCCTTAAAAAGTAATATTCACTCCTCCTAAAAAGGTTCTAGATTGCGGATAGAAGCCTCTATCAATACCCAAATCTAAACCACCATTAGCTTCCCCACTTTTAGTGGCACCAATCTCAGGATCCAAACCAGAATAATTTGTAACAGTCCATAAATTTTGAGCACTTAGATAGAATCGGATTTTATCTATTTTTAATTTGCTGATTAGTGAATTTGGAACACTATATCCTATTTGTACATTTTTGACTCTGAAATACGAACCATCCTCTACAAAGCGATCAGAAACTCTAGCATTGAAATTAGGATCACTTACCGTAACTCTTGGTTCTGAATTAGAAGTGCCTTCGCCCGTCCAACGATTTAAAACAGATTGTGGACGATTGGTATACGAGAAATCGTATCGAACAATCCCATTGAAAATATCATTGCCCTGTACACCTTGCAAAAATATACTGGCATCAAAGCCTTTGTATTCAATATCAGCGTTGATTCCATAGGTGAAATCAGGCGTTGGATTACCAATATAATCTCTATCTTCATTGTTGATAATACCGTCTTCATTTAAATCTTTGAAGCGAATATCTCCAGGTGCGGTATTTTCATTTTGAAAAGCATGTGCTTCTATATCTTGTTGGTTTTGGAAAAGACCATCGGTTATATAGCCATAAAATGAGGCGATAGGGTGACCTACTTCCGTACGTGAGACAGCACCTGCAGAGAAGACGTTACCTGTTGTAATGGGCTCGCCACCTTCTCCTAAACTGATCACATCGGTTGAAACAAATGCAATATTTCCACTAACACTATACTTAAATGCTTTATCTCTATTTCGATAAGACAAGGATAATTCTAGACCCTTGTTTTCGATTTCTCCGATATTTCTAACTGGTGCCTGTGTTCCTGCTACAAAAGGAATTGGTGCAGCATATAGCATATCAGAAGTGTTCTTGATGTAATAATCAGCTACAAAATTGATTTTACCATCGTATAATTCTGCATCTACTCCAATGTTGGTCTGTGTACTAGTTTCCCACTTTAAATCAGGATTCGCAGAGACTAAAGGAACGTTACCATTGGTAATAATCTCTTCTGAACCGAAGGTGTAATTTTGACCTGCATTCACGATAGTAGAAAAGCTATAATCCCCAATTTTATCGTTTCCATTTTGCCCCCAACTTCCTCTTAATTTCAATAAACTGATCATATCCATTGACCAAAAATCTTCTCGGTTAATAACCCATCCCAAAGAGAAAGAAGGAAAATAGCCAAAGCGATTATTTCGACCAAAACGAGAAGAACCATCTGCTCTAAAAGTAGCCGAGAACAAATACTTATCATCTAAATCATAATTGACTTTTCCAAAGAAAGAGAGTAGGGCAGACTCCGTTGCACCAGCATAGGCACTCTGGGAAGCAATAGGATCAATCGTATTGGAAATGTAGGCATTATCAGGATCATTACTAGGCAAATTGGTATTGCCTCCCCCTGCAAAATCATGTCTATTATTTAACACGGTAGTTCCTAATGTAAAGCCTACGTTATGTCTTTCTTGAAAAACATCATTGTAAGTCGCTACATTTTCCCATTGCCAATTTCGCCAGTCATTATGTTCTTTACCGACACTATTTATATTATTGATTTCTCCTGCGGGTGCATCGTTTAAAATAGGATTGATACTTAGGTTATAGATAGGTCGGAATCCATCTCTATTAGTAAAGGATGCATCTACACTATAAACGGATCGAAATTTTATCTTTTGAGTGATATCTACTTCTCCATATACAGAGCCTACAATTCGATGGGTGGTCCATTTGTCATTGATTTGATCTATAGCATTTAATGGATTCGTTATATCTGTATCTGAATAATAAGAATATGCATAAGTGCCATCTGGCTTTCTAACAGGAGTTACGGGATCCATATTTAATGCCCGTACTAATGGCGTAACGAACTCATTATTTTCCGGAACTATATTTCTAGTTAAGTAAGTAAAACCTAAAGTATTCCCAAAGGTCAACCAATCTTTAATCTTATTTCGAGAATTTAATCTGACCGTATATCTTTCAAAACCTGCTTTACGCCCCCCTATGATTCCATCTTGTAAAAAATAATTTCCAGAAGCCGTATAGCTTGATTTTTCGCTACCTCCTGTAAAGCTCAATTGATGGCTATACATTGGGGCATCTTGAAAAATAGCTTCTTGCCAATTAGTGCCTTCTCCAAGTAAATCTGGGTTTCGGAATTCAGCGGCAGGAACTACTCCTGAATTTATATTGGCTTCATTTGATAAGATGGCATATTCTCGTGCATTTAATAAATTCATTTGTTTCCAAGGGCTTTGAATACCATAAT
>CALJIY010000165.1 GCA_937973945.1 uncultured Saprospiraceae bacterium
GTTCTACGATTTTCTTGGTGTTCAGCCTCAGAACAATAATTGTCATCTGTACAGTTATTTCTTAGTTGTTCCTCCCCTAAACCTCTTGCAGTTAATCTGCTACGGGAAATTCCTTTAGAAATAATGTAATTGACTGCTACCTCTGCTCGTTTCTGTGACAAGGTTTGGTTGTAGCCTTTACGTCCTCTGGAATCCGTGTGGGAAGATAATTCTAATTCTATCGTAGGAAATTGTTTCATTATGCTAACGATTCTATCCAACTCCTTTGCCGCATCTGGTCGAATAAAGAATTTGTCATAATCGTAATACAGATTATCTAAAGTAATAATATTACCAACAGACAAATCAAGATTCTCGCTAGATAAATCACTTAAATTCTTCATCACTGGCGTAGCTCTAGTTACTGGTGTAGAGACTGTAGTAAGTATAGGCGTAGAGGCAACACGTGTAGGAACAGAACTATTGATCGGCACAGATCTACTAGTGTTAGTAGTAGTTCTTGGTGCCGATCCAATGTTCAATAGGAGTGTTGTTGTTATAGGGGGAGTATCCTCACAGTTTATATTAATCGTAGAAATTGTTTTTTTATCCGCTGTAAATCGTTCTTTTTCTCCAAGTACTTCATAATCACATTTGCAATCTAAAAAGAAGGAAAATTTTCCATCGCTATCAGATAAGACTTTCTCCTTTTCCCCTGTACAGTAATTAAATAGGGTCACTACCGCATTTGGTACAGCGTGATCATATTTTTTATTTAAAACACTACCATCTAATACCACTCCATCTCGCTTGGCAATAGCTACGGTCCACTCTCTTGCTTTCAACAACTCATAAGCACTTACTACTTTTCTATAGGTGGTGTAACCTGGTTTATTAACGCTGATCGTATAGCTTTGTCCTGCGGCAAAAGATGGACTAACCATTCCTTTATTGTCCGTTAAAAAGCTAATCATATCTGATAGCTCTTCTTCTCCTGTTGCTTCTGCTGTTTTATTGGCGATTCCTGTTGTAACCGTCACCATTGCTGCGGGGATTCTCGAGCCAGTTGCTTCATCAATTACCGCAATGATATTGGTATTATCTAAGGAACTACTAATCAGTTCATCTGATTGCCACTGATAAATATCATCTCCTCCTACGCCATTTCCTCGGCTGGAAGAAAAGTAGCCTTCTTTCCCATTATTCATTTGACTAAAGCCAAAATCATCTTTTATAGAATTAAATGGTGCCCCCAAATTTTCGACAGGCATCCAATCTCCATTTGATTTATGCACGCTATAAATATCCAATCCGCCCATACCTTGATGACCATTGGATGCAAAGAATAGTTCGTCTTTTTTATTGGTGAATGGAAAAATTTCGTTGGATGGTGTATTAACGGTAGGGCCTAAATTTCTAGGCGTAGACCAACTGTTCCCTCTCTTATTAACGACATATAAATCCATCCCACCTATACCTCCTGGTCGGTTAGAAGAAAAATACAAATAACGCCCATCTGGGGATAAAGTCGGGTGACAAGTCGCAAATTCTGCGTCATTAAAAGAAGCCGCTTTTATATTTGTCCAGACACCGTCTACTAAGTCTGCACTATATATTTTTAAGTCATTGACTTCTTTGCTATTCTTCCCTTCGCTATTTCTAGAAAAATACATACGGGTGCCAGACTTATCGAAAGTAGCCGTTCCGTCATGAAATTTCTCATTGATGCTTCCTTCAAAAACAACAGGTGTTTTGAATTGGCCATTGCCATCTTTCTCTGCGTAAAATAAGTCAGAAAAGTTATCATTGGTCCATTGGTCGATCATTTTCGTATTGTCTCGTCCTCTAGTAGAAGTGAAGACAATTCCTCCTTTGTAAGGAATCGGGCTAAAATCTAAATGTGGGGAGTTGAGTGACGTCAGATTAGTCACCCGAGTATTACTTTTCGCTCGAAAATCTAATTCTGAGCAATCTTTAATATTGGCTCTTGGAGTGACAGTTTCCGTTTCTACTACTTCTAAATATTCATTATAATAAGTAATAGCTTCTTCGCATTTCCCATTACTTTGCAGCATCTGTGCATAATGCAAAATATCTTCTGCATCAGGCGTTTCCGCTACTGCTTGCGCATACCAATATTCTGCCGCTTCTGTATTGCCATTCAAGCGATAACTATCGCCTAATCGAGCTTTGGCAGCGGTGTTTAACTTTGACGCGCCAACTTGCTCATACAGGTCTGCTGAAGAAGAGTAGCCCATTTTTTGATAGGCATAATCTGCTTGCAGTTTGGTTTCTTTTTGCGCATACCCATCTGAAGCTAGTATCCCTAATACTAGCAGGCATAGCATTGTGTGTTTTCTCATAATAAGTCTTGTTAAGAAATGGTGAATGGTAAATCACGTGATTCACCATTTACCATTCACCATTTATCATTTCTAAAAGTATCGTAGATTGTTAATATTCTCCGCTTTACGGGCTGCTAAAGATTTGTTGATATTATACGATACCATCACTTCGATAGAGCCATTTGTAAATTTATTTAATTCAGACATCGTAAAATCAAAAGACAAACCTGCACGCATTTCATTTGTTACTTGGTATTGTACCATTGCATCAAAAGAATCGCCAACTCGATAATTTCCGCCAATCCAAAAAGTATTTAAGAAAATAAAATTAGCCGTAATATCTGCCTCAAAAGGTACTTGCTTGTTCATAGATAATAATACGCCTGGCTGGAATTTCACATCTTTTGTAAGGTTCATTAAGTAGCCGAACATGAAGTAGTAGGTGCGGTAATCAATTCCTTGATTGCTAACATCTTCTTGTTGGTACAAAGAGGTATTAATTAATTGTGGAACAGAAAAACCGGCATATAGATTAGATCGCTCGTAATAAGCACCGAATCCAAAATTAGGCTGAAAACTACCTACATTAACATCAGGAACAAATTCATCTCCTAAGTCTAAAGGATTGGCTTCTGACCAATCTACTTTTCCATATTCTAAGCGCCCCGTAACGCCTAAACTCATCACCCCATTCCCACCTGTTTTGAAACGGTAAGCATAACTAGCGTCTAATAAATTACTGCGAATCATACCTATTTGGTCACTAGTAATCGCTATACCAAATCCACATTTATTTTCATAAAATGGCATATGGAAATTAGCGTGTAAAGTTTTAGGCGCACCATCTAGCGTCACCCATTGATTTCGGTAAATAGCAGCCATACTCGGCATACCACTACTCCCTGCATAGGCAGGATTATAAACCAGTTTACTAAAGTTGTAATTGGTAAATTGAACATCGTTTTGTGCTTGTACTATAAAGCAGAGCAAGCCACTTAATATGGATAGAAGTATTATTTTTTTCATGGAATTATTTTTTTAGAAGTCAGATGTCAGACCGTTCCGATTTCATCGAAACTGTCAGATCGCTGCGCTGTCAGATTTATGACGTAGACCCTATCAAACGTCAAATCACTGCGCTGTCAACATCATACATCTGACATCTGACAGTTCCCTTAGCGTAAGCTAAGTAGAACGGTCTGACAGCGTAGCGATCTGACTTCTTTTCTTATCGAATTAATTGAAAATAACCTTGTAAACATTTATTCTGATCATCTCCTAATCGAAGTAAATAGAAATAAGTGCCCGCCGGTAATTGCTTTCCATTATAAGTGCCTGTCCAATCATTTTTATAGGCAGTAGAAGCATACACCTCATCTCCCCAACGATTGAATATTTTCAATTCACTATTGAAATCTAATTGATCGACACAAGGTATTTTTAAACCATCATTGAGCCCATCTCCATTTGGAGTAATTACATTCGGCGCAAAGCACTGCACATCTTGATTGTCATCTACAATATTAATTTTCACAGCTGCTTGATCGCACATATCCGAACAAGAGGAATTACAAACTTCATATTCAAATTCATCCGTTCCGAAATAATTTGGATTCGGCGTATATTGAACCATTCCATCTTGGCTTTCTAATTTACCAAATGCTGGTTGCTTAGTAATTTTGACTTCAAAGCCATTCAGGCCATCTAATAAATCATTCTCTAAAAGACTGGTCGACTCTAATTCATTATTAATTTGAATGGTATACTCATCGTCTGCTGCTCGAATGGCCGCACCATCTCTAAAAGCAAATACGGTATCTGTAGAAAAATTATCACATCCTTTATAAGACAAAGACCAGACAATCGTATTTCCACCTTGATCCAAATTTCTGATAATTGTATTGTTAGCACTAGCATCAACAATAGCTGCATCAGAATTAAGCACCGACCATTGACCAACACCAATTGTTGGCTGAACTGCTTCTACTGATATTTCGGAAGCTGCACAGAAGCTACTAGACTCATCCAAGATAAAGGCAGTTTCTTCAGGCATTTCATCTACTTCTAAATTCACACTATTAGATAATTCACTAGTACAACCTTCATTCGTCAAGGCTACAAAATAATCTCCTGCATTGGCTATAGCTGAATTTGGAATTTGTAAAGCACCTTCTAATGTTTCTCCTACTAGTTGATTCGTAGACTGATGATACCATTGATAAAACAAGGCCCGATTCGTCACTACATCTGGGGAATTGGTTGCTTTTAAAACCGCTAATTCGCCGACACAAACTTGTTCTTCTTCGGCTGTTAAAAATGGTCTTTCTGGTTTTTCTTTTACCGCTACCATTGTTGCTTCTGTTTGGTTAGGGCAACCATTTAAGGTAACTACGGCAAAATATTCCCCTGCATTCTCGGTAGAAGATGCTGGTATTGACGGATTAATTAATTTAGAAGAAAAATTATTAGGGCCAAACCACTCATAAGTTGCCCCTGTTAAAAAAGGTGCAGCTAAATCAATCTTATCGCCTTCACAAGCAGGGTTAGTAGTGGTTGCAGTACTACTGATGGTCATACCTGGCAAAGCAGGTTGTACATCTACTTTTTCAAAGTTTGATTGAGAACTAGTACAGCCATCTACATTAATAGAGACGCCATAAAAACCATCTTCTTGTGAGGTAATATTAGAAATAGGGAAAGTAGATACCGCAGTAGAAGCTAAGACCGTTTCTGTTTTCCCATCACTAAATAACCAACCATACGTAATCTCTTCTGCTTCATAAGTTGTCGCACTTAATTGTAAAACGCCTCCAGCACAAACACTCTCGTCTACAAATATTTCAGGCTTTTCTGGTTTCGGTTTTACTTTCAGACTGACTTCGTTGGTAATCGTTCCACAACCATCAAAAGATACAATGGCATAGTATTCTCCTGCCTGATCTAAATCAGCACTGATAATAGAGGGATTCGGTTGATCTGAGAAAAATCCTTTTGGACCGTACCATTTATACGTTGCATTTTCTATTGGAGAAGTAAAGAAAGAAACCGTTTCCCCTTCACAAACTGGCTTATCAGAAACAATAGTCGAAAAGGCAGTAACATCCTCTAAAGAACTTTGGATATCTATTAATGCTGCATTAGATTTTACGGAAGTACAACCATCAATAACAACTTGAACAGAGTAAGTTCCAGCTACACCATCTGTCACATCAGAGTATGCGAAATTAGGCGTTGGTGTAGTCGTCACTAAAATATCCTCGCCACTACCATTATCATAAAACCAATTATATCGAACGCTCACTCCAGAGTAAGCTGTTGTTTGTAATTCTAAACGATCGCCAAAACATAAGCTATTTTCTCTAGCCAATAATTGAGGCACCGCAGGTTGCGCTCTTACTAAAACATCAATTTCATTTGTTAATTTTGTACAGCCGCCTAAAGTAATTTTTGCATAATACTTTCCAGAGTCATCACTTGCAGCATTTGGAATCGTAAAGCCTCTTGATCTAGAGACAATTCCATTTGGACCAAACCATTCATACTCTGCCCCATCAATATCAGTAGCCGTAATGATTACTCTTTCTCCTGAACAAGCAGGGCTTGACAAGGTGGCATTTGAACTAGCCTTCAGACTACCCAATGCTTCCTCTACAGAAATTTGCTGGACATTAGAAGAAGAAGAAATACAACCATCGACTGTTACCTCTACAGAATATTGTCCATTATTAGGAATATCTGCACGATCTATAAAGAAGGTAGGTTCTTCTGTACTTTCTATTAATTGTTGTTCTGATCCATTATTAAAATACCAATTATATTGAATGTTTTGTCCATTCGTAATCGTTGCGTTTAATTGAATGGTCTCTCCAGAACAAAAGTTATTTTGAGAAACACTTAACTCAGGAACACCAGGAATACCATTGATTAAAACGTTAATTGGTTCTGTTGTTTCTGAACATGCTCCTGCTGTAACGATGGCATAATATTGACCTGACATACTAGGTTGTGCCACTGCTATTGACGGTGTCCGTTGCCTAGACAACAAGCCATTTGGACCATACCATTCGTAGGTTGCACCTGCAATTTCTGGAAGACTAAAAGAAATCTCTTCGCCAGAACAGGCAGGGCTGGTCGCCATCGCCGTAGAGCTAGGTGTCAAATCTAAAGAAGGTTGTATTGTCAATAATTTTACTGGTGAAGGATCAGAGGCACATTCTTCTGATTTAGCAATTACTAAATAATAGCCTGTATTATCTTCCGATGTATTTTCAATAGTATACTTAGGTGTTTCTGTTGTTGCTATTAAATTTAAAGTATCATTTTGCAATAAATACCAATCATAATCTGTCGTCATCGTTTCTACGTTTTCAACAGCTAACTCGAGCGTTTCTTGATTACAAAATTCTTCTTTATCTGTTAATAAATTTGGTGTGGAGGGTGCTGTATTTATTAGTAAATCCACTTCATTAGATGTTGCTGTACAAGCACCCAAGGTAGCTACTACATGGTAAGTTCCACTAGTTGCATCCATTATAGTCGGAGCCACTTCTTTAGAGAAGGAACCATCTGGACCAAACCATTCATAGCTTGCGCCTTCGATGGTGCTTACTTCAAATTCTATGGGGGTTCCTGCACAAGCAGTGCCTAATGCCCCAAGAGAAGAACTTGCTTCTATAGATAATGTTTGAACAGCTATTGCTGATGGAAGGGAAGTACTAGATGGACAACCACCATCTACTGCGACCACAGAATAGTCTCCGGCATTTCCTAGTTGAACACTATCCATTTGGAAAGTCGCATCGGTAGTTACTGCCAATAACTCAGAAGTAGTACCATTATCAAAATACCATTCATAACTGACGGAATCTCCTTCCACTTCAGTAGCGCTTAAGTTCAGTGCTTGACCTGTGCAAAGAGAGGCATCAGGTACCATCATTTCTGGTTGTTGAGGTGTCTTTTGGATAGCCACTTCTAATTCATTAGATTCCACGGAGCAGGCTCCCATTTTTGCCGCAGCATAATAAACACCTGATTGATTACTATCTGTTGTATCTATTTCTATAGTAGATCCAGTAGCAATTAAACCTTGTGGGCCATACCATTCATACACCGTATTACTATCTCCAATTTCAAAAACACTCAAGGTAATAGGCGCGCCAGAACAAACAGGATCTTCAGAAAAAGCAAAGGCAAATAATTCTAAACTATCCATAGAGGGCCCTACTGTTAAACTCACAACTTCAGAAGTAACAATGCCACATCCTTCCGCATTGATCGCCACAGAATAGTTACCAGCATCTGTTTCTTTAAGTTCACTCAATTGAAGAGTAGAGTCAGTCGTAGTTGCTATTAATTGAATAGAATCTCCGTTATCAAAATACCATTCATAAGACATTCCCATTACGGGAACAGCGGTAGTTGTTAAGGTAACTTCTTGACCTGCACAAAGTGTTGTCTCACTTAATTTCAAAACAGGTACGGGTGGCATGTCTATTTGCTCAAAACTAGTTGTTAGTAAATTAGACTCACAACCTTGTGTTGTTGTTAATACTAAGTTATAAGTACCAATTGTATCAATACCAGTTAGTGTAAAACTATCCGTTAAAGTAGTACCTGTCAGTAGAAAATCTCCTGGGCCCGTCCAAGTATAAGATAAAGAATCTATTAAAGAATCTGTTCTTACAACCATTACATTTATTGGTGTATCCTTGCAGAAGGTCGTTCCAATTACTTCACTTAGCACGGGGGTATTTCCACTATGACAATCAAATTCTCTGAAATTATCTAGCTCATTATTATTAGTATCTCCACAAGGGATACTAGTACATTCTTGGCTATCCAATAATAAATCACCATCGCTATCTAAATCATCTACATCCAATAAGGAATCATTGTCTGTGTCCATACATGGCCATCCTCCTGGACATTCATAGCTATCAGGAATACCATCTGCATCTCTATCCGTATCTTGAAAATCAGGTATACTATCACTATCTCCATCAGTAGGTGCAGAACTTACTAATAAAGTAGTCCCCGTAGCATCTTCAATACTTTGTCCATTTCTATTAATAACAGGAGTCCCTTGTCCAATAACGCCGTTATTATCTGGGTCAGGTTGATTCGCTTCAAATACATCATAGATACCATCGGCATCACTATCCAAATCTCTAAAATCTGCGATTTGATCTTCATCGGTATCTATAAAATTGGAAGTAGAAAAAGGTAGGAAACTTATCGTGTCCATCGCAATTCCATAATGATCTACCACAGGCAGGTCTCCTCCAATCACGCCATCTGCATTCGCGTCAGTTCCAAGATTTTCTATAACATCATTGATGCCATCATTATCAGAATCTAAGTCATGCCAATCAGCAACGCCATCGCCATCTGTATCTGGTGGAAGCGCTATGCTAATCGTAGAAGTATCAGGAATAATGCTAAGCACAATACCCATATTTGAGACAGCAGGAATCCCTCCTACTCCATCATCTATTCGACCATTATCATCGGTATCCATTGTACCATAATTCCCTTCGGTCACATCATTGATACCATCATTATCAGAATCTAAATCTTTATAATCAAATACTCGATCTTTATCTTTATCAGAAATGAAATAAGAAATTCTTGCCCCAAAATCATCTGCATCTGTAGCTATATTATTGAACAAACCATTTAAACCAAACATCGCTTGATCCCCATCGATTATTCCATCTTGGTCTACATCTTCTTGTTGATGGCCTGCCTCTACTACATCTAAAATACCATCATTATCTGCATCTAAGTCTAAATGATCTGGTACTTGATCTCCATCCAAATCATAGTTACGACTTAGTCGATCACAGATACCGTCCATATCATTATCGACACAATCGTTTTTATAAGCGACATCATTTGCATCTAAATAATTTGGAATGTCGTCCCCATCTTCATCGCCACTAGGGTCTACATCTGTCGGACAAATATATCCATCAAAGGCATTACAAAATTCTAAGACATCTGTAATACCATCATTATCATCATCTAAATCTATATCATTAGAAATACCATCTCCATCTGAATCAATACGAACATCTGCAACACATGCATCCATTATAGCAATAGGAAACATACCAGTAGCTGGGTTAGGAAAGTTGATGAAAGTCCAATAATCTAATAGTAAGTCATCTCCAAATCTATCCTTGTAAGTATAGGGAATTGTAGTTGGCTGCGCATTGCCTGGTGTTCCATTTCCACTTACACCACCACCAACTATAGTATGATCATAATAAAAATCATCCGCTGGACTATTGATTCCATTCAACCTAGTGAAGGTTACTCCACCTTTATTATTTTCAACATCAAACATCATTATATGAATCTCTCCATTTCTGGAAGAAATATTATAATTCAATTGGAGATTAGGATTTGCAGCTACTATATTGCCTTCTCCATCTTTACCATCCCAAAAAATAGAATCTACTCCTGCTCCTACAAATGCAGAGAGAGAGCGATCTTTTGGATCCTCAAAACTGCCATTACCATCTAAGTCCAAATTGACAGAAGCCGTTCCGCTATTATTAGAAGTAAATACAATAAATCCACCCGCTCCTACTACAGTAGTATTAGCTGGATTACAGACCTGCTCATCTTCCACCATTCCCCTAAAACTGACATCGGTCATTATTGGCTCTTCTAGACTTGGTTCGTTGTATAGCCAAGTAGTATGTGTATCGCTATTAGCAATATCCGTCACCATTGCCTTTGCAGGCATATCCGTTGATGGTGGATTAAAAAATAGTTTATTGTTGATTAATGATCCTGCATCTTTCGCTTGCGGATCATATAGATAGTTATTTTCAGAAATCCAGGTACTAGGATCAGCAGATCTAGTGTAAACACTATCTGCGAAAGAAGAATAGGTAGGTTGTTGATTGCCATTCACAACTCCAAAAGAATTGGAAAATAAAGGAAAGCCCCAAGGGTCTGTATCTTTAAAATCTATTTGGTAGATATACCCATCTCGTGATAGCACATAAAAAGTAGGCGACGTATTATTACCGTTATTATGTTGAATGGAAATATACTCTTTAGAATACACCCGACCTTCGATCTGTTGACCCAATTCATTTCCTGCCGCTCCTTGAGTTACTGTTATATCCCAAGCTAAGATGGCCCGTTGAACAAGAGGTTGGTGATCCAATCTATTCCAAGGTGTACCATTATTAATATTCTCAAAAGTTCTAGTAGTCGGATTTGGGAATCCTAATTGAATCGTCCAGACACCTTCTGAGTTCATGGTTACAGGCACCACGCCAGGTTCGTATCCGATACCATTGGAAGTACCACCACCAGTAGGTCCATTTAATTCTTCCGTATGATTATTAATAATCGCTTTACCGTCGTCTCCATTGAAGGTCATTACCAATGTTCCATCAGGGCTATATACATTGATAAAACCGCCAGTAATTCCTACATGACTGGCCCCTACATTAATAAATTCTCCATGGCGAGCAAAAACTTTTAATTGTTGATTTTGCTCTGCGTTGTAAAACAATCGGGTTCCAGGATAGCCCCAAAAATCTTTTGAGCCTTCCGCTTGTAAACCAGCATAAGTGGATAATAACACAGCTAATGCCAACAATAATTTGCTACAATTCGGGAGGTAAATTCTGAGTTTCATAGTGATTATAAGGTGTTGTCTTAGAATTTCTTATTGATTAATTATTTCTATTCCTATCCGATAAAAGATAGACGACCCTATGTCATAAAGCCATACAACGACGACCCTAATGAGGTGAAAAATTAATAAATAAAAATATTCTTATAAGTAAATCGGTTATAAAAACGTCACAAAACGATCTTAATAGTTATCGGAAAAAATTCAGGTAAGTACAATTCTTATCGAAAAGTCTGGTAGATGTGTCAACTAGGTGCAAAATGTAAACATCGCTCACAATTATCTAATAATCACGTTGTTACATGATTTGGTAATCGGTTTTCAGTACAGTATGTGAATCTTGATGAATGTGGTTGTCAAACAGATAGGACTGTTCTCTCTAGTAATCAAATAGGAATAATACAAATATGATACCAAGAGGAAAAATCGGGG
>CALJIY010000166.1 GCA_937973945.1 uncultured Saprospiraceae bacterium
TCTTTTTTAGATACTAACCATCTAAAATAGTCGAGAATGGCATCTAGTATTTTTTTTAACATGAAAGCATAGTGGAGGCTAAGTGAATAGCGCTTAGGGTTTTCTCAAATGGTCCTGCGGACGCTGTAAATCGTGGGACAAAAATAAACTAACATCAAATTGGTATATCGAAGTTGTCCCTAAGTAATTAGTCCAGTTAATACTGTCGGGTAGTATGTCTTACGTAACAGCCAAATTTATTTGGCTAGTTCAGATCTATTGTAAGTTAGAATCAGCCAAATAAATTTGGCGATTACGAACTACCCGACACTATTAAATTGAAAGACTACCAAGGTCCAAATATAGGGAATATAGTTTAAAACTAAGACTGGTACATTGAAAATTACTTCCTAAAAAATATAGGGAAAGCGGGCTAGTTTAGCTACAAAAACAATTAATAAAAAATAAAATGTTTTAACTGTTTTATTTTTTAAAACAAAAAGTTATAAATTGTGCGATTAAACAATCTATAGTAATTTTCAAACAACCAAAAAAAATTAATTATGCCTACTAATTTTTACATGTGGTTTATAGCAGCACTCATCCCTTTAGTAGTTGGAGCCGTTTATTACCACGAGAAAGTATTCGGAAGTGCTTGGATGCGCACGAATGGTTTCAAAGCAAGCGATTTAGAAGGAGGAAATATGGCCCTTATCCTTGGATTATCTTATTTCTTTGGAGTGATGATTGCTGCGGTATTAACAGGAATGGTCATACATCAAACTAACGTTTTCCAAATGATGCTACCAGATGTCTTAGAACCTGGGAATCCTGCTCAGGAACAGTTTACTAACTTAATGGCCCAATATGGAGATCGCTATACCTCACCAGGACATGGCTTTCTTCACGGAGGGATATTAGCTTTATTTTTTGTAATGCCTATTATTGCCATCAATGCTTTATTTGAAAGAAGAGGTTGGAAATATGTGGCGATTCATACTGGATACTGGTTTATTGCTTTAGGAGCAATGGGGGCGCTGCTGTGTGCTACTATTGAATATCCGCCGTTACCGTTATCGTAAGACTGAAACAAAAAAAGGCTTGACGGTTAAACCGTCAAGCCTTTTTTCATGTAAGTAACGTTAGGATAAACTCCCTTCATTCAATTATTGTAATCGAATCATTTTTCCTGAAACCACCGTCTCCCCACTCTGAATCTGATAAATATAAATACCAGCTTCTTTGAAGATGGTACTATTAAAAGTTACCTCTTGTCTACCAGCTTCGAAATGATCTTGTAGCTTAAACACTCTTTGTCCAGCAGCACTCGTAACTGTAATGTTTACATCACTTGCATGAGAGAGTGTAAAAGGTAGCGTAGTACCATGAAGGAATGGATTCGGATAATTTTTATTGACTGCTATAGATCTGGTAGCAGGTAAAAAATCTTCTAATGGTAAAGGTCTTGCTGTAGTTTTATTTCTAGAGCTGCTGACTACTTCTCCATTTAAAGAACAGCTGCTTGCTATGGTTAATTCTTTAGTGATTGTACAGCCGTCTGCATCTGTGATGGTAACGATATACGTACCACTTGGAGCACCGTTAATTGGTAAAGTAGTTATGCCAGTTGTTAAGCCACCTCTGATCGGTCCATCTAAATCAATTCTATATGGACTTGCACCAGCTGTAATATTGATCGTTAAATTTCTAACAGCATAACATGCTTCCTCTTCTCCTGTTAGGTGGAATTGTAAGCCACAAGTATTTGCTATGGACGCTACTTCACAGTTACCTTCACCTGATTCACAAAAGGCATCAAAATCTCCATTATTTGGCAATCCAGGATTCTCACTAAAATTATAACGAATACCACATAAGTTTTCATAAGCTGCTGGAAAACAATCTTCAAACCTATTGTTATTTAAGGTCACCTCTGTAAGGTTTGCTAAGTCTGCAATAGCTAAAGGCAGTGTTCCTGAAAATTGATTATCACCTAAGTATAAAAGAGATAGTGCATCCAATTCACTGATCGACTCTGGTAGGCTACCTGATAGCTGATTGTTATTTAATACCAACCATTCTAAGTTTTCCAATTTTGTCAAATCCTCAGGAATTTCACCCGTTAACTGATTATTGGCTAACCATAAAGATTGTAATTTATTCAAGCCCATAATGCCTGCTGGAATTTCTCCTGACAGTTGATTATTGCCTAACTCTAAATTAAATAAGTTTGTCATATTGCCAATAGAGGCAGGAATGGAACCACTTAAATTATTATAGCCTAAGTCTATATAAAATAACCTGCTTAGATTACCGATAGATGCCGGTATTGACCCAATTAATTCATTGTTATCTAAAGAAAGAACAAATAAACTTTTCAAGTTTCCAAAATCTTCTGGAATGGCGCCTGTTAACTGATTGGCCTGTAAATTCAAGGTGAATAGATTGCTTAGATTACCAATGGTATAAGGCAAAAACCCACTAAGCTCATTTTGGTATAAACTTAATGTTCTAAGATTATTCAATTGCCCTACTGAAGCAGGAATTTCTCCTGACAATTGATTAACAGATAAATCTAATAAACTTAGTTTAGATAAATCACCGATGCATTCTGGGATCGTACCACTTATTTTGTTTCCAACTAAATTAAGTGTTCTAAGGTTAATAAGATTACATAATGCAGTCGGAATTTCCCCTTTTAGACTATTATTATTTAAAGAAAGCCCTGTAACACATCCATCTTGATTCAAAGTGACGCCATGCCAAGTGGATACAGGTTGATTTAAGTCCCATTTAGTATCCCAGTTCCATCCTTCTGTAGATAGATACAAGGTAACTAAAGCTCGAAAATCTGCATCTATGCACTCCTGTTGTGTCTGCGCATTAGCAGCATTGAAGCCAAATACCAAGGCGATCAATAAAAAGAGTGTTTTTGTACGATTCATTTTGTGGTATAAAGGTGATGTAGAAGGGTGGTTTTTAGAAAAACAACTTACCATTCTATTAGTCATGATGTTTATTTGAGAATGTCAATTAATTTGTATTGCCGATGAAGAAGCACCTAACTAACTAGGCATTTCTTGTATGTATATGTGTAAGATGTAAGGGATATGTATCCAATAAAATTAAATATTTAGGGAATTTGTAGATTTTTTGGCCTTTTTTATGTCTTTGTTAACGCTTTTTGCGTTATAGCAAGCAAAACAATCCAATTTAATCCATCATTGACTGCTCGTTCCCAGTGAGTAGTCTTAGTAACGATGAAATAATAAATCAGTCAATTTGGACGAATTTATTTTGTCTCCAGTTTTTCTTAAAAAATCCTTGCATAGCAGAGCTACGGAAGTATTTTTTAAGGAAAAATGGAGGCAAAAGAGACCGTCCAGATGACGGAGATATTGTTTTATCGTTACTTAACTGACTTAATAGCCCGTGAACACTAAATATCTACTAAGGAACGACGGATTTATTATTTCGTCCCTATTCACTCTCCTATTTCTGACTTTTAATTTATCTCTTTTTTCACAAAATGTGAATATTCATGCTGAATTGGTCGGGGATTGGCAAACTAAAGAACAATTTTCCCCTGAGTATCACTACAATTCTGTAGCAGTCTTCTTATTAAACGAAGAAAAGCTATTTAGTTTGTTCGATCCATCAAATTTGTCAAAAGAAGAGCGAAAAAGAACAGGAATTAAGAATTTTGATTCTATAGAATCCCTATATTTTCACTTAGAAATGCCGAATCCTAAGCAAGAGAAGGAAGTACTTTCCTTTCCTTTATATGCTTTTGATGTAAAACCAAGTGAGCAATTTCAATCGACTAGGCATCAGGGGATGATTTTAGATAGAATTACGGACGAAGAATTGAATGGACAAAAATTGGATGCTGTCGCTCGAATTGAAGCAGTCACCAAGAATGATTTCTTAGAATTAGCCTATAAAATTTCTTCTAATATCAATAAAGTATTGGGCGATGGAGTTTTTAAAAAACCAGATATTTGGGAAGTCATGCATAAAGCGCAGCAGTATTTTGAAGATCGACACAGAGGAAAAATAGCTGCAGAATTTAGTGTCCCTATCCTACCTAGTAGTGAAGAATATGAGTACCATATTGAATCCGCTGCCTTGTATCAAGTTAAATGGAATTTTCAAGAAAAGGCTAAAGCTTATAAAAATAATGTATGGTTGGACTTTAGGAATGCTACTACTATTACAGAAGCGGAATTAAAGGATAAACCTACTAGATTGTCTAAATTAAAATCTAGTCCTTACTTAATGGTCGTTCGCTATAAATCTGCTTATGCTTTGCCCAAAGCCCAGCAATTAAATGTGGACTTAACACTAGCTTATCTAGACAAGCGACTGCACAATTTGCAAGAATTCCAGAAAGAGAGTATTCCTTATGAAGCAGAAATGCAATTTCTAAATTGTTTGAGAGCAGCGATTAGTTTGAAAGAAAATGTAGCAGCCTATCAGCGAACAAAAGATAAAGGGCAGGTGAATAAGGACCTTTTATTACAGATTGCGCAGCAATACTATAATGTATTAAGTGCACATCAGTCAGATTTAGCTCAACTAAGTCCAGCGGCTCAAGCTTATTATAAAGATATATATGAGGTGACTTATTTTAAATTATTTAAGCAGATAGATCATTTCCTATTCGGCGATCGGCAAGTAGAGGCGATTAGTAAAGCCGCTCATGAATTACTGAAATCACAAGAGGTAGCTATCGATTCTTTAGACAAGGAGATACGTTATGACTATTTAAAAACATTTCAAGCTTATACGACCGTCGTAGCAGAGACGGATCAACCAAAAGGCGATCTCTTTTATAAAATGAGGGATCAAGTCTTGGCCTTAGAGAAGTTGTTGGCCCAACAACTAATCGAAGAACTACCTTATAGTCGAACAGATAAGATAGAACGCTTACAATTGATTCAAGAACAATATGAATTTTGTAGCTACTGTATAGAATTGGCCAAAGAAAAAGAACTAACCATTCAACAAGCAATTGCTAACGATGTGCGGACTGAATTAATCAGCTTACAAAACCATCAATTAAAATATGAACGTTGCTTTGCTGAAATTCAACAGCAATTAGAAGTTAACATTAAAGAACAGTTTGAGCATCAAGAAAAAGGGGAACATTCTGTATATCAAACCATTCAAGAAAAAGTAAAAAATCTCCAATCTACTGTTAGTCAATTTCAAACAATTGGTACCTTAAAAATATCAGAAATGACAGCAGAGCAAATCGATCATAGCTTAAAACAGTATCAAACAATCGTCGGGAATTATACGCAAGTAGTCTGTCAATTACAGTATGGAGGGCTGCTTTCTAAAGAAAATATTAGTTGTTTAGAGCGTAATTGTACCACTGCGATTCCTTAAATAGAAGCGAGAGCAGAGAGTAGAGACTTGTAATTCGGTTGAAATTATAAAGGGATATTCGTTTTACTAGTCGAATTCAGCTTGATATGTGTTATATTCTTGTACCTTTTTAATTCGACAAAAAGATATACTTTGACATTTCCATTACCTAAGATCCCTATAGAATTGATGGTTTAAGTTTGTAACCATAGTCTTCAGGCAATGGTTACAAACTTAAACCATCGACTGTGCATGGATTCCAAGTCAGGGAATTGATTTTAATAGGAGGTGATTTGATAGAATTGCTTTTGTGATAATGCAAAAAAAATACTGTGTATATCTTTCTGTTGAATAAGGTACGTATAACTTCCTTTAAAAATAGTACATTTGTTTTTGATAGATAGAATGGCAAGATGAGCCATCTTTTTTATCTTTTCTTCAAAAAAAATATTCGTTGTTAGAAAAAAACATCCATGAAAAAAGTAGTTACGCCCTTACATCATTTTCACAATTTACCGGATTATCCATTCGCCTTTAATTATGTAGGGATAGGCGATGCTATGACCATGCATTATGTAGATGAGGGACCAAAAAAAGGAGAAGTTGTTTTATTGCTACATGGGGAGCCAAGCTGGTCTTATTTATATCGACATATGATTCCTGTATTTGTAAAGCATGGCTACCGAGTAATAGCTCCTGATTTGATTGGATTTGGTAAGTCTGATAAGCCAACTGATATGAACGACTACAGCTATCAGCGACATGTGGATTGGATGAAACGGTTTATCACCAAACTAGATCTAACAGGAATCAATTTATTTTGCCAAGATTGGGGCGGATTGATCGGCTTGCGTTGTGCTGCGGAAATGGAAGAACGATTTAGTCGAATCGTAGCAGGGAATACCATGTTGCCGAATGGCAAAGGAAAACCTTCAGATGCCTTTTTGAAATGGCAAGAATATTCCAGAAAAGCGCCTAAAATAAATATAGGAAAGATCTTGCAAAATTCCACAGAAAGAGAATTAACAGAAGGAGAGCTTGCTGCTTACTGGGCGCCTTTTCCGGATACAGCATATATGGCTGGGGCAAAGATATTTCCTTCTTTAGTACCTACCTCAGAAGATGATGTAGCAGTACCTGCTAACAATGAAGCATGGAAGGTATTATTGAAATGGGAAAAACCTTTCCTTACATTATTTAGTGATAAAGATCCGATAACGGCAGGAGGAGATAAGTTGTTTAGGAAATTAATACCAGGTACAAAAGATCAACCTAAAATCACCATTACAGATGCTGGGCATTTTTTACAAGAAGATAAGCCAATAGGTATTGCAGAGATCATGATCCGTTGGATGAAAGATACCCAAAAGAAAAAATAAGGAACTTAACTTCAAGAACAAAACAGGTGAACCATTCAACAAAACAAACACTTTCTTCCTTCATTCTGACAGTACTATGCTGTGGAATACTAAGCCTCTATAGTTGTCAAGAACAAGCCACACTTGAAATTATGTCAACTCCTTGTGAATCAGGTGGCGAACCCAATTTGCATATTACCAATAGTGGAAAAGCCTTATTATCATGGGTAGAGTATACCAATGATAGTACAGATGCCTTGGTTTATTCTACCCTGTTAGAAGCGGGTTGGTCTAAGCCAAAATTGATTGCTTATGGGAGAGATTGGTTTGTCAACTGGGCAGACTTTCCTTCACTAGTTACTTTTGGAAATAAAGAAGATCATTTAGCTGCGCATTGGCTACAAAAGAGTGCGGCAGGTACCTATGATTACGATATTAAAATTGCGCAATCTTTAGATGATGGAGAAAATTGGCAGCCACCATTCTTATTAAACCAAGATGGCATTGCCGCAGAGCATGGATTCGTCACCATGATCCCTACCAATGATAATACCATCTTCGCTACTTGGTTAGATGGCCGATATACAAAGACTGAAAATGACTCGGATGGACATGAACATGAGCATGGGGGCGCTATGACTTTAAGAGGAGGCTTTATACATTCAGACAATACCTTAACAGGAGATGTAGAACTGGATAGCAGAGTTTGCGATTGCTGTCAAACCTCAGCAGCCCGAACTTCAAATGGCGTAATCGTTGCCTACAGAGATCGCTCAGAAGAAGAGATAAGAGATATTTCGATAGTGCGGCAAGTAGGATTTGATTGGACTAGACCCCGAAAATTATTTGCCGATAATTGGGAAATTGCTGGTTGTCCAGTAAATGGGCCCAAGATCATTGCTGATGGGGAGAAAGTGGCGATTGCTTGGTTTACGATGGCGAATGATACGGCACGCGTAAAAGTAGCTTTTTCGGAGGATGCTGGTGCTTCTTTTAGTACAGCATTTATAGTAGATGAAGGACAGCCTTTAGGGCGAGTGGATATAGCATTCAAAGGAGAAGAAGTAGTGGTCAGTTGGTTAGAACAGAAAAATAAAATAGCAGAAATTCGGTATGCGACGTTTACCTTGAAAGGAGAAAAAATATCCAGTAAATTATTAGTAAAGACGAGTCCTATAAGAAGTAGTGGCTTTCCGATAATGGAACGATATGGCGATCAATTATTATTTGCTTGGACGGAGATTACAGATGAGGAGTTGGAGACGACTGTCGTTAGAACAGCATTGGTTGACTAAGAAATAGTTGTCAGATAAAAAATGACTGCCGAGATTGTAAGTGTCATATGGACCATCAAACAATCCCGGCAATCTTAAGCAATCAAAGATTACTTACCACCAAAAATCTCCTTTAGTAAAGGATCAGTTGGGTTAGCACGTTCTGCTTTTTCAGCTTGGCCCATTAAACCAAAGATACCACTAGAAGTAGCTTGAGTTAATAAGCTTTCAATAGAAGGCTTGTTACCGCCTAATAAACCAGCAGCAGAAGAACCTAATGCAGAAGTCAACATATCGTTAACACCAGCACCACCTAAAGCCTTCGTCAATGCAGGAGCTAAAGCATCATTCAATTTACCGCCAACAGCATTCTTTAAGAAATTAGTCGCACCGTTTTCACCACCTTTTAGAATATCTAAAGCACTAGATGCATCGATA
>CALJIY010000167.1 GCA_937973945.1 uncultured Saprospiraceae bacterium
GATTACCAGTTTATATAAATAGAAAAACTCCTCCCTTTAGGGAGTAGGCAATAAATAAAGTACCCGTTATGGCGTAGTTATTTTTTTGTATAAGGAATTCAAAAAATCGAAGCATAGCTGGGCTACGGTTCTATTTTTTGGGTTTCTTAGACAGAAAAAGAACAAGTCAGAATGGGTAGGTTATTTTTTTCCTAGTCCCTTATTGGGTAATATATAAACATTTCTGCTGTTTCATTGTCTAATTTGTAGTAATCGAACTAGTTAACTTGACAATAAGCACATGAAAGAAGAAAATACACGAGCAGCGACTTATTTTATGGATTATGAGCATCCATCTGTTCAGACCTTTATAAAAGCAAACAGTTCTAGTGATAAATCGAAAGAGGAAAAAGCGATAGAGCTATATTATGCTGTTCGTGATTTAATTCGATATGACCCGTATACTTATAGCTTCGATAAAGAAACCTTCAAGGCCTCTTATGTAATACAAGCTAAAAGAGCTTGGTGTGTCCCTAAATCTATCTTATATACGGCCTGCCTTAGAGCCATTGGTGTTCCAGCATTGATAGGCTTTGCAGATGTTCGCAATCATTTATCTACAGAACGAATGCGGCAAACCATGAAAACGGATATTTTTATTTGGCATGGGTACACTTCCCTATTTATGTATGGAAAATGGATCAAAGCTACACCAGCTTTTAACATTGAATTGTGTGAGAAATTTGGGCTTAAACCCTTAAATTTCAACGGAAGACAAGACAGCATCTACCATCCTTTCGATCAGCAAGGGAATAAGCATATGGAATATTTAGAAGATCATGGTACTTTCGACACTTTCCCATTTGAGACGATGGTGGAAGAATGTAAGCAGTTTTATGGTCAACAAGAAAAGACTACTGCTAATTTTGAGGAAGATGTAGAAAAAGAAGTTAGATTAAATAGCTAATCTAATTAGCTAGTTCACCACTACAACAGTTCCTAGTAATCAATATCTAAATCGGGAAAAGAGATGGCAAAAGAAATTCTTACCGAACTTTGTTTTGGTTCGACTTTGTGGCTAGCATCTTATTGGGAGTATCTGTATAAACAATTAAACAGACTTGTCTGTTTATCATAATAGTAGTACTTTAGAGACTCCTCTATCGATTCAATAATTGAGAAAAAGAATGAAAGTTACAACCAAAGATTTAATCGTACAGACTGCTTCAGACTTATTTTACAAGAATGGTTATAATCTGACTGGTATCAATGAGATAATTGCAACGGCAGGAATTGCCAAGGCAACGCTTTATAGCCATTTTAAATCAAAAGAAGATTTATGTGTTGCCTATTTGCATTCAAAAGACGAAGCATTATTGGAGGCGATTAGAGAATTTTGCAGCAATAAATCTGCAGGTGATACTAGATTGATAGCGGTCTTAGAATTCCTAGTTCAATTTTTTAAAAGCGGTGACTTTAATGGTTGTTGGTGTATTAGGACTTTTTCTGAAATTCCTAGAGACAACAAAATTATTAAAGCGCAGATAAAGAAAGGAAAAACAAAGTTGTTGAATTACATCAAATTATTGGTCAAAGAAAATAAACCAAAACTAACTAAGAAACAGCAAATTCAATTAGCAAATCGGATTTATTTATTGTACGAAGGTGCTGTCTCAGAAAGCCATCTACAAAACGAATCTTGGCCTATTCAGGAAAATATCGAAATACTAAAGGAATTGTTGGACTAATTTTTTTTATCATATCTTTTTGAGAATGATGGACTAGAAAAAGATCGCATAAGGATAGATTTTTTTTGAAAATTGTTAAGAAGGTATTAAAGACAGACTTGTCAGTTTTATGTAATCAAAACTAGATTACCTTTGTAAATGGAAAAAGGAAAAAGGAAAAACTTTTTATAAAAAAAAGCAAAAATTTTAAACCATAGACAGACTTGTCTGTTTTTTATTAAAATAAACCAACAACTTAGGAAAAATCATTATTTATTAATCAAGACAGACTTGTCTGTATAAAATTATGCCATGTCAAAATTTCATTCAAAAACCGCTTTAATTGTAGGAGGAACAAGCGGTATGGGAAAAGCAACTGTAGAAGCATTATTGAGCGAAGGAGCAATTGTACACGTAGTGGGCAGAAGTGCCGCTAAAATGGCTGATGCTCTCAATCTAGTAAAACATGTCGTTGACATTACAGATCGAACTGCCGTTAAAGAATTGATGGACACTATCAATAGCATTCCTAACTTAGATTACTTAGTAAATGCTTCTGGTATTTTTGGACCAAAACCTTTTTTAGAGCATACCGTAAGCGATTATGATTCTTACTTAGATTTAAATAGAGGCTTCTTTTTTATTACACAAGCCGCCGCTAATAAAATGGCAGCCTCTGGTGGTGGATCAATTGTTAATATCGGTTCCATGTGGGCAAGACAAGCAGTGAAAGCAACCCCTTCGACCGCTTACTCAATGCAAAAAGCAGGTCTACATTCTTTAACACAGCATTTGGCTATGGAATTGGCGGAGAAAAATATCAGAGTAAACGCAGTCTCTCCTGCAGTAGTAGAAACACCCGTTTATCATGGCGTATTTGGCGGGGAAGCAGCAGCTAAAGAAGCATTGATAGGTTTTAATAGCTTCCATCCTATTGGAAGAAACGGCACGGCTCAAGACATTGCTCAATCCATTTTATTCTTATTATCTGATGATGCTAGTTGGATCACAGGAACTATCCTGGATATTGACGGTGGCGTCATGGCTGGTAGAAACTAAACTTAAATTATTCTTAAAAATAGAGCATAGGAAGAATGAAACTTAGAAACGACAAAAAAATAAGTCAGTCGATTTTAAAATGAGTTTTTTTCTTTCTATGCTATTCCGAATAGAAAGCATTAAATGTCTTGAAATCGCAGGATAATTAAATCCTTTATTCTCTCTGTTTTCGCATTTCTTTTCGGATAGCCCGATCTCTCTTCCTATCAGATCTATATTTATGTAAGAAGCCTCTGTCTTTATAGAATTTTCGTTTAGTTGGATAAAATTTAAATCTTACCGCTCCTGTTTCATCTGATGTGGCTTCTAAGTATATTTTTCTGCGGTAGGCGGCATAGCCTTTCTTTTCAGGTATGATTTCTACATCCTTCTTTTTCAAATTATGTAATGGAACCGAAATCCAAAGATTGGTATCCATTCCAAAACTAAAGATGCCTTCTACAAAGAGATGTAGCATATTTGATTGAATTTCCATTTGAGAGAATCCAATCTTATTGCCATAGATTTGAACCTGATTGGTAATAGGGGCAAAACGAATATCTTCAAATCTATCCTTCATTTTTATCTTGGCACCAATCGTATTCAATGGTTCAAAACCTTTAATCTCTAGATTTTGCAAATCAAAATTTAAAATTCCTTTCGTTGCTTCTTCTACCAATCCTTTTCCATTTTCTGTAATCGCTCCCTTTAAATCTAAGTTCATTGTAATAGTACCTCGTAACTTCTCCGTTTCTTTTAAGGTGGGTAAGGATAGGTAATCTAAACTCTTAAGTAAGCCTGCTACATCAAAATCTTTGGTATGTAAATTTATATCGAATGGTGTATGTGGGAGGGGACTCAAATCAATAGCTCCATTTAAAAGCATACTACCATCATGAAAATGAAAACCGGTCTTTTCTAAATAGACGGTAGATGAATCTTGTAGATAAATCCCTGAGGTAGCTCCTACTACTATCAAATTCTTTTTATAGACAAATGTGTCCACATCAATTTGAATACGAGGATGAAAGGTGTTGAGCAAATCAGAAATGGTCGCTTTCATTGGCTCAATTGTTGGCTTTTCGATAGGCATATCTCTCCCTATGAATAGACTTTGAAATTCTTTCCAGTTTACCTTGGACGCATAAATATCGACGCGAGTGCTCAATGGTTTGTTGGTATTGCCAATCACTAACTCACTTAAATTTTCTAGATTTCCAGAAAATTGTAAATCCTTTTCTAATAAATCTGATTGTAATACAAAATTAAAAACAGCATTATTTTCTAGCACTGTTAAGTCTATACTAGCCAATGGAAAGGTAATTCCAATAGGTTGATAAAAGACCTCTCCCTTCAATAAGGAAAAATTAATTGCGCCCTCTTCTAATACCTCTTGTATATCATTTAATGGGCCATCATGTTCAATAATTACTTCAAAAAAACCTTCTCTGAAAATGAATTTATCAGTATTAAAAAAATCATTAAATACCACTGGATTGCCTTTGAGTTCTATTGTCGTTGTCGTAGTGTTTTGATCTTTTGGACGATAGCCTATATTCACAGAACCTAAATTATTTTCCTTATTTTGAATCGCAATTCTTCCAGTTGAGGTATTAGGCATCAATCCATTCTCATCGTCTATGATACCCATATGTTGAATTTGAACAGATACATCCTCCGCAGGATGATCCATTGCTTTTAACATGGGAATATTGAAATAATTAACAACAGGTAATAGCTTGCTCAAATTAATTTTCGACGCCTCCAAAGTAAAATCAAAAGGCGTTTTCAAAGGATCACTAATGTCTAAGGAACCACTAAAAAGTACATGTCCTACCTCATAATCAAATTCTGTATCCTCCAAGACTATACCGTTTGCGTCTTCGAAGTGAAGACCAGATTTAAAGTTTTTTAGCTGAAATTTATCTAAATATTCTAAGGTATCTATTTCAACTGTAAGTCTCGGATGGAAATTTTCATATACACCTCTGAGCGTCTCTTTCATAGAGCGTTTCTTCTCCGCATCAGTCTTTGGTATTTGTCTCTTTAGATAGCCATTTTCTCCAAATAAATTCAAAAAATTCTGCCAAGTTAATTTACTAGAAACAATATGAACTTCGCTACTAACTTGCTTTAAATAAGCGTCTAGCAATAGCGCAGGTAGATTAGCCAAGTTTCCATCTACATTTATTTTAGGACCATCAGCTACCGCATTATTGACAATAGTAAAAAAGGCATCTCCCACTTTTTTAATCAATTCCATTTTCTCAAAAGAAAAAGCGGAGTTCGCAGGTTGGTAAAAAACAGAAAACTGGGATAGGAGCATTTGCGCATTACTTTGAATGATGAGCTCATTTACGTTGCGTAGCGATCCATTTAAATTGGCTGCTAATTTAAAAGTCCCTTGTTCAAAGAAAAATTGATCATTCTCCAGCCAATCACTGATCCCACTCACAGGGCCACTGATGCTTAGCTGAGAAATAATCTTCGCACCTGCCTCTTTTGTTGCTGTTATAACGACATCCTTAGAACGCGCATTGAAGGAATCATAGGCCGTCACTAGGTCATTAATCATCAACCTAATATTTCCCCTTTCTGTTGTTAGTTCTTGCGTATCTTCATATAAGCTATTAATAAATTTGCCAGATAAGGAAGTTTGCTTTAAGGGAATATCAAAAATGACTAAATCATTTTTTTCCATATTAAAATCGACTTTAATCAAAGGCATCGAATTCGGTTTGAAATCTGTTTTAATCAAAGTCCTCGTTGGAAAAGGATGTTCTATTTGGTAGGGAGCGAGTTCTTCTTGAATCTTCTTTGGCAATAGGGGTATCACCCGATCAAATCTAGTTTGTTGATTCTCTAAATACAATTCTGCCACTTGTCCATTTGTCGGAATAGATCCACTAAATTCAAAAACTTCATCATTGATCGTCAAGTCGAAGGGATCAATATCTAGTAGGTCATCTCTCCATTTTAAGTTAGTCGAACCACGTAATTGACTATTCTCAATAAAAGAGCCATTTTCCTTTTTAAAGGAGAGTTCTTGTACCTGTAAAGCAAAATCAAGATTGGCCTTGACTTGATGTTCGGATATATTTAAAGTTGTATTTAGTTGATCTACCTGCCCATGTATGCTCGTCCCTTTCGTATCATCTGTTATGTGTATATCTAAATCAGCAAGCTTAATATTTAGGCCGTCTAGTGCTAAGTCCAGTTCTTTTCTATTTGAGGATTCCGACCTCTTGTTTGGAAGAATGCTTTTTAAATTATTATAGCCATTTTTATCTGTATGTAATCGGAATGTACCTTTTTCTAAATGAATCGAGTGAATCGTTATTTTTTTCTTTAACAATTCCCCTAAGGAAAAATTGGCAGATAGTGTTTCTATTTCCAACAAGTGTTTTTGATGTTGTGGAAATAAAGAATCTTTTACGGTTAGTTGATGAATAATGATGGAGGCGGATGGAAAATTCTTATAAAGACTAATATCTGTTTTTTCAAATGCAACAGTCGCCTTATTTAAAAACGGTAGGTCTTCTAATATTTTTGTTTTATTTGATTGGAGGTAGTTATTGGTCAAAAATAAACCAATTAGCAGAGCAAGAAGGATTAGTACAAATATAATCACCAGCCATTTAATAGCTTGGCCTAGCGCATCGGATCTGCGCATTGGTGGTGATTGATTGTCCTGTTTCCCCATACTAGTGTTTATGTCATGTAGTTGTTTAAATAATCAAACAACTGCTAGACTAATTACTCTGTAAACTAAGTGATTTAAAGTTTGACGTTGACTCTTCTTTTTCCATTGCTGAAAAAGAAGCAAAAAAGCTAGTCCAAAAAAACTGGCAAGCCCACCCGTAAACGGTTCGGAAGTATACTTCCTCATGCTCAAACAGTTTTTGGACGGGCCACCCGCCCAGACGTTGACCATGCAGGACTTTCAGAACACGGTCACCTCGGTCAACATATGGGCGGGAGGCCCGACAAAAATACCGGAGATGAGATGAAGGAATTTATTCCTGAACCACTCGCGGATGGGTGGCTATTCCCGAACCACTTGCGGATGTGTTGGCTTTTTGTCTAGGGTTCTATCATCGCTCTTTGTGCCTCTTGGCACAAGCTAAACGAATGCAAAAAGAACATTACTAAATTTAGGAAACTTTTATTGCAGTGTAATAATCTTTTCTTTAACCAGTGTTGGTAATTGTTCCTTCAATTCAGCATATCTAATTAAACCTTCTTCCGTCAAATAAAAATAATGTAATTCCAATACCGCCAATATAGCATGATACAAGGATACTTTTTCTTCTCCAAACACTTCCCGCTCTCTTAGCCAAGAATGAAGAATAGCCCATGCGTTTTTGGCAAATAATTCATAATGCCCCTCATGAGGTTCTGCCTTCATATACCCTCTAGCAACAGACATTTGGATCGCATTTTTCGAAAAACTAATGACCTCTTGAATGTGTTGATCCAATAGCGTTTTTGCTGCTGGAACTAATTTCATAATCTCTAAAATATCCCGATAGAAAAATCGATACTGTATTTGAAAGCTTAAATAGTTCGTCAATATGGAAATAATATCAATAGAAGCTACATAGCCCAAATTGGTATTGCGCACTTTTTCTTGTTGCTCGGTCATATCCGATAAAACAGCAGCTAATAAGTCTTTTTTCGTTTTGTAATGGTAGGTAAGATTGCCTGGACTGATCCCTACTTCTTTAGCAATATCTTGAAGTCGTACATTGCTAACACCAGTTTTGTTAAATAGCTCAATCGTAGCTATGATAATCTTTTCTTGTGTTTTCTTCATAGAGCTAATTATAAGTTCCTCAAAAATACTAGAATAATTCTTACTTCTTTATAAAAATTAGGCTTTAAATACTAATATTGTGAAGTTCCAAAACTATTCCAATATCGCTAAGGGGGAAATAATAAACAATTCTAATCGAATTCCTATATGCTAGCATCATTAACCACCTGGAAATCAGACAGTTCTTACATCAAATACGGTCCTTTCCAACATAAAATATTTGTTAAAGAATTCGGTACCTCAAGCGCTACTGCTGATAAGACTTTATTACTCATTCATGGCTTTCCAGAGTCTTCTTTCTCCTACCACAAAATAATAGATGGGATGTTAGAGCTATTTGATCGAATTGTTGTATTTGATATGTTGGGATATGGCTTTAGCGACAAACCAATACAGGACTATACCTATTCCCTATTTGAGCAGGCGGATACGGTATTTGAAGTATGGAAGCATTTTGGTATAAAAGGAGGGCATTTGCTATCCCATGATATGGGCGATAGTGTGGCTACAGAGATCGTGGCTCGACATGAAAATCAATTAATACCCGCTTGGTTTTCAGAAGGATTACAAAGTTTAACCTTCACCAATGGTAGTATGGTATTGGAACTAGCCGATTTACGTTTAACCCAAAAAATCTTATTGTCTAGTTATGGGCATTTAATGAAAAATGTCCTTAGTTTCAAAATATTTGATCAACAGATTCGAAGTGCACACGGCAATGACAATTTATCCGCTGAAGATATTCAAGCGCTTTGGGAAGGAAATAATTTACAAGAAGGCCATAAGAAAACCTATCTGACGATTAAGTATTTAAATGATCGCAAGCGTTTTGAAAAGACGCGTTGGTTGCCTGCCCTAGCCCAAACAAAATTACCTATTCATGTTTGTTGGGGCTCTGCTGATGCGGTGGCTAAAGTAACCATGGCGCATCATTTGAAAGAAAAAGTTTGCAAAAACGCTACGCTGACCATTATGGAAGGCTTAGGGCATTTTTGTCAATTGGGTAGCCCAAAGGAATGGGTGGAATATGTGGGCGCATATTATAGAAAAATGGTCAAGCGGGAACACGCAGACTAACTAGTGTTTATTCCAATCTTATTTTGTATAGCA
>CALJIY010000168.1 GCA_937973945.1 uncultured Saprospiraceae bacterium
TTACGCTTTTTCGGCAATCATTCCAGCGTATAGTAATAGCTTAAACTCATTGGCTGTAACAGGCATAATGTTAGAAAATCCTGATCGTAAATCTATTAAGGTATTACCTCCATTATACACTCGAATAACCTTTAGATTCGGCTTTGATATATTGTTGTCCCCTTTCTTTTCTACCGTTATTTTAATAGGAATCATAGCTTGCTGAAGTCCATAAAATAAATGAATGCCTGCCTCATTCTTTAAGAGATCATATAGCCCGTATCCTTCCACCTCAATTAAAGCAGAATTTGTTGATGCTTGAAATGGAATATCCAATGTCTCAAAAACTTTAATATATTGTTCGTGCAATAAAGCTATTTCTTCTTTCCCCAATCCTGCAACTGCTGTTTGAATACGTATTAAAATTTGGTCGGACTCCTTCCTTAAAAAATGCTTTGCTGCTCCTTCTAGAATAAATACATTGAGAAAATTATCAATAAATTCCGTCCCCATATTATCAAAAATAGGCGGCGCGTAACTAGCATCGTCTGTTAATTCCTGAATAGCTTCTTGTTGAAAAAAATGATCTTTGGCCATTTCTTTAATTGCCTTATCTGTTCTCACACTCATGGAATAGGTATTCCGAATACGCTTTAATCGCAACGGAATAGCTGGCGCTTCTGTAAAGTAGCGATCTCTATATCCTGCCATCATTAATTTGAGCCTTTCTTTTACTTCCGCTATTCTATTCGTAAAATGATAATGCTGCCAATCTAAGGTGTCTTTTTTATTTCCTACCACAATGATCCCTTCATCTGATTGTCCTCTGTTCGATTTTTTTTCTATTCTTTCTAATCTTTTAATTAGGTCTCCATAAAAGCGTCTACCATGTCTTTCTTCGGGCAAAGACGGTAGCCATCCTTCTGCTAAAGGAGCTACAAACTCCAATAAATTTATTTTTGGAATTAAGCGCGTTCCATCATATTCTATATCAAATAAAATAGGCTGTTCGCTATAACTCGAAATTAATTGCTCCGCAGAAAGGCTGGTTAAATCTTTTTCAATTTGCCTTTTTAATGCCCTACCTCCCATGCGTTCATTAAAGCCTCTTTGAGCGACCCACTCTAATGCCTCTTGAGAAATATTTAAAATAGTGGACCGCCGAACAAATCCATCTCGCTGTAGTAATTCCTTTATCTGCAATCGAGCAATATTCAAAATATGATCTAAGGCTAAAGGGCGGAATATAACAATCTGGTCTATTCGATTAACAAATTCTGGTCGGAATTTATTTTCTACTGCTTTTCTAAAAATCGCTGCATCGCTAGTCGTATTTTGACCAAATCCAGGCTGAGAAGCTACTTCTCTAGCGCCTACATTTGAGGTCATAATGATAATCAAATTAGTAAAATAAACAGTTCGTCCCACACTATCTGATAAGCGTCCATCATCTAAAACTTGTAATAGCAAATCGTGTACTGAAGGATGTGCTTTTTCAATTTCATCCAGTAATAAAACACCAAAGGGATTATATCTTACCTTACCAGTCAATTGTCCTTCTGGGTTATCATAATCCCCGATCAGTCGGTGTACAGCGCCTCCATCTATATACTCGTTCATATCAAAACGAATCAAGTTTTTCTCATTGCCCATTAAGTAATTAGACAATACTTTAGCAGCCTGTGTTTTGCCTACTCCTGTAGGGCCAATAAATAAAAAAGAAGCGATTGGCTTATTAGGGTTATTTAATTTTGCTTTGATCGTATGCACCACATTCGCAAGTGCATCAACTGCCTCTGGCTGACCAACCAATTGTGCGCCTATATGTTTTCGAACTTGATCTTTTTTAAAGGTAAGTGTTGGATCAAAGATAGCTTCTTCTAAGCCACTGAAGTTTTGAAACTCCTCACGCACTTCTGGCAAATCAATAAAGGAATAGCGATATTTCACGACAACTTGGCGAAGTAATTTAATCACACTACCAGGTAATGCGCTGTTCTTTAAATAATTTCGTTGAATGGTAAATAGTCGATGAATGGCTTGAATCGTGATTTCACAACCATATTCTATCTCTAGTAACTGTCGCTGAGCCAATACCATTTTCACGGCTTCCTCCCGATCGGGTTCCTCTATTCTCAACACCTGAAACAAATCACTAAATCGCCTATCTTTTTCTTGTACAATTTTCCACTCTTCTGGTGTCGCAATCAATACGACTTGTATTTGTCTCTTTTCAATATAGGGCTTTAACACATCACTTAGACTCATATTACTGCCCGCAGATTTCCCTATACGCAATAAGGCAACTACATTATCAAAAACAATTTTATCTGCTGCTTTCTTTTTATCGTCTTGCCGCTTTTGAACATAATCTAATATTGCTTCAAACCGTTTTTGCCACCAACCGACATAACTCATTCCAGAAATAATTCTAGTAGGATCAATTTGCCAGATTTTAGCTTGCTTCTCTCGCTTAATTTTTTTATTTGATAGGATGTATTGATAGACTACTTCATGAATCAAACTATGCTTACCTACACCTTCTTTTCCTACCAATACGATTGGCGTATGTTCGCTCTTATAGATCGTTGTTGAAAGTCTTTGGACTAAGTCCTCTTGATAAAATGCTCGTAACATTTTATTAGGATAAAGTTCCGTTAAATCTTTGCCTACCTTCTCTATTTCTATACTCCCTTCAAAGTCACCTGATGGTCCCTGTGCATTAAAGAAGAAAGGAAATGCCTCTTGCTCAAAATGAAATTGGCCAGACTTAACTCTAACATTTTTTCTAACTGTCGTAACAAATGCGGCAGGCTCGGTATAATAAGTGGAATAATCAATTAATTCATTCGTCTCTAGTTCATTGATTAATAATTGCTTGATTGTTTTTTTTATTAATTTATCTATCGCTACTTTAGTTTGTTGACCTGTCTTAGCAATAAATAAATAATGATCAAAAGAAGGTAGACATATAAACGTCATTCCTTTAACCATAAAACTAGCAATGGCTACCGCTCCATCAAATACATTTCTTTGTACCTTAAGATTTATATGCTGCGTATAAAAATTTAATTCTGGATTAAAGGTATGCCACAACAAATACTCCATATTGGATCGATTCACTTGCATACCATTAAGCCTACGGGCGACTACCTCACCAATAGTAGAAAATGCCGTATCATATCTCCGATTGGTTACCAAGGTATTAGGCAAAAAGATTGGCTGTAGATGATAGTTCAATTGACCATCTATTTCAATTTGTTGGACAACAACAGGAAATTCTAATTTTACTTCACTCATAAATATTGGTGAGTACTAGTATCTGTTTTTAATTAACATCCAATAAAGGTAATTTTTTTTTGCTTATTTTCAACAAAAAAAATATTCTACTGTAGTTAAATTAACTACTGATTTTTTAAACGAATCTTAGTACCTTACGTACAAATAGAGATATTACTCCCCTCACTTTTTTATAAAATCGATTTAAGTCTAACTGAACAAGAGAAACGAATAATTATGGTTGTTCCTTTAGCAATAATTTTATTAGGTATCACCTACCTTTTTTGGCATAGCCGTCGACAAGCACAGACTTTAAAAGAAGAAATAGTTGCTTTAAAGGATGTTCAGGAAGTCTTGCTTACTAAAGCTGCTTTAAAAGGAAGAGATGAAGAACGTCAGCGTATAGCCCGAGATTGGCACGATGGCCTAGGGAATATATTGTCTACTGCTCGCCTTATTACAGACAATTTAACGGCAGATAATCCAGCTCAATTAAAGGAAGTACAATCACTCTTAGAAGATTCTCATCAGGTATCAAAAAATATTATTCGGAATATCCCCTCAGATGCCATCCACTCACATGAAGATTTAGTTGCTTATCTAAACATCTTAAAATCAAGATTGGCCTTAGGAAAAATTAACTTAACTTTTTCGATTGTCCCTTCCAACAGATTTACCAAATTATCAAAAGAAGACAAATGGCATTTTTATAATATCTTGCAAGAGTTGGTATCCAATGTCATACAACATGCAGAGGCTTCTACCATCCAAATTCAGTTGAAGGAAAAAGAAAAATTGATTTTGACAGTCAAAGACAATGGAAAAGGATTCTTGACCACGCAGGAAAATATTCCCAAAACGATTAAAGAAAGAGTACAGTTAATAAATGGACAATTGGATATTCAAGCATTGAAATCTTATGGAACTTTAGTTTCTATTACCTTTTAGGTGCTCGGCAAAGCAGATTGTGCCATAAGTGCCATCCCTACCAATACGCCATTGTGTAAAGCATGAAATAATACAGCAAACACAAATCCAAATCCAGTTCGAATATACCCTAGCATAGCTCCTAAAACAAATTGAGGTAATACTAAAAACGGTGCTAAATACAGTGGAAACTGACCGCCAAAATTTGTTAAATGTAATAAAGCGAAACAAAGGGTTAATATCCAAAAAGGTATATAAAAATAGGTTTCCCATAAAGGAGCTATTTGTGCATTCAGCTGATTATCATTCCGCTGATCTATAAAATGAAAAAGGGCAACGATCAAGAAAAAAGCGATAGCAATTAAACCAACTGTTCTTTCTGAATGGATAAAAGTTAACAGCATGCTTAGTACCAGACAACAAGCCGTAAATATCCTAACGTAGGAATATTTCATCGGCAAACGAAATACCGCTTCCTCTAGTATCGGTGCTAACAAAACTGCTTGTATTGCTAACATCCATGGTTGGCTATAGAGATTTTCAACTTTATGATCCATATCTTCTATCCCCAATATCCCTAAAAAACCAGAAAGGGGGATCATCATCATAAAATCTAGTAATAACAAGTAAGGGAAGATTTCCGCAGGATTTGCTTTGAAATAAGGAGAGAGATGCTCTAATCTGGGATTCTTCATAAAATTCCAGACATCTTCAGCAACTGTATGTAAAGAGATTGACATTAATTAGTTTTTGTTTTTCGTTTCTTTAGATTTTTAGAAGCCAATAATCAGAGATACA
>CALJIY010000169.1 GCA_937973945.1 uncultured Saprospiraceae bacterium
CTCCGTGCGCTCTGTGTCTCAGTGTTCTAAAAAATAAATTTCGCCAGAAATTCCTCCAAACCTACCTTTCTCTAGAACCAGCCAGCCCCATGCTTAGGCGGCCAAGGAATAGCAACCATAATTAGTATCAGTGCAATCAAATAGAAAATAAAGGTCTTTTTAAATTTTGCACTACTATTCACTGCTTTTTTAGCGCTGATATGACCAATAGAAATTAAAATAATTGCTAATAGCATCATACTGATATGCTCCACCGTAAAAAATCGAGCAGTCGCATTTTTCATCACCTCCGCACTCATTGATCCCACCTTAGGACTAATAAAATACAAGACCAATCCGATCAATAGCTGAATATGACTAAAGATAAAGGTAAATAGGCCTACTTTTCGATCTCCGCCTGTATAGTCCTTATTGCCTCTCCATTTTAGAAATGCATTAATGACTGCATAAATTAATAGGGCTAGAAAAATCCATCGAATGCCGGAATGGGCGTGTTTTAATCCTTCGTACATGCTGTTGTATTTATGGTGGTTTATTAGCCTACAAAGGTAGGTATCACAGCTTTAAAAAGAGCGTGTTCGGTAGGATTTTTTGCTTGGGATTGACTAAATTGTAATTAAATAATACGTTCCGTAATGCCCTAAAATGAAAAAAGAGATAATAGCTTAGTATTATCTCTTTTTACTCTAAATCTTAAGAGGATTTAATTGGAAGTAAGGCGATTCGCCAAGTTTACATCTAATTCCCTTTCAAAGAATTAAAATACTCCTCCACCAACACCTTATAATAAGGGCGTAAGGAAGGTGAAACTGACTTATATAAATCAATCTCCGCTTCTCGTTCTTTTAAGTATTCTTCTAACGAAGGTGGCATCTTTCGCTCCTTTTCTTGACCGCTTTCTGCTTTTCGTTTATTATCGTATTCTCTTTCTCTTTGCGCTTTCTCCGCTTGTAATAGGCGCGTCATGATTTGCTCTTGGCGTTTCAGCATTTCATTGGTTAATCGCTTGTTGACCAAGTCAATCTCCACCTTATCCATCTGGTCTATAATATCTTCTAATTCCTTAGCTCCTTTTCCTTGACCCTGCTCCTGCATTTGTTGTTTGGCATCTCTTAAGGCTTTGCGTAGAGCCGCTTGTCTAGCCGCCATCTGCGCAAATTGTTTGCTTTGTGCTTTGCCTTTCCCTGCTTTTTCTAGGCCTTCCTTCATCTGCTTCATCTGATCGTTTAAGCCTTTTTGACCTTCGGATATTTTATCCATAGGCACATTGCCTTTCTTTTTACCCTTCTTTCCCTGCCCACTTTTACCAGGCTTGTTACACATTTGACTACCTGACATCATGCTAGACATCTGTTGTTGCATCTGATTCATGACCTCACTTAGCATTAAGGCTAAGTCGTTGACATTCTGCATGCTACGTTGCTGATGGTCATTAGCTTGTGGGATTCTTCGTTCCTCCAAGTTGTCAATACTTTCTTTGATATTGACTTTTACTTCTGTTACTTTTTCGGTTACAAATGATTCTATTTGATAGACCCGCTTACTTAATTCTTGTAAGCTATCTTCGATTAGTTTAAAGTCATCTTTTAATTTATACTGCTCTTGCACACCTTCAACATACTTGGGCGTATTAATTGCCGTTTTTCTAAGGCCTTCTATTAAATCTTCTTGATCGAAAGATAAGCCAACTAGATTTTCTAACAACTGTCTTAATGCCTCCATGTCTTCTTCCATCTGCTCCATCTCTCCAGATTCCATTTCGCCAGATTTCTTCTGCGCCATTTGCTTCATCTTTTGAGCGGCTTGCTTTTGAGACTTAGAAGCTTTCTTGTTCTTTTGCTCTTTCAGGTCTTCTTCACTCTTTTCCATGTCTTCTTGGATATCTTCCATCTCTTCTTCTTGATCCTCCATAGGCATTGGCTTTTCCAATTCCTTATTCTTTTCTTGTAGCTCTTTCTCTTTTTCTTGAATTTTTTCAAATTCTTTATTCAACTCCTCTTGCTTCTTTTCTAGTTCTTCCTGCTTTTGTTTATCTTCTTGACTTTGCTCTTCTCCTTTCTGTTCTTTTTCTTCTTGCTTTTCTGCTTGTTCATCTGTTTCTTTTGCTAGCTCTTCTTGTTTTTTGGCTAGTTCTTCCAATTTCTCTATTTGCTTCTCCATCTCGTACTCCATCTCTAGTTGCTTGAACATTTCCATCATTCTATCTAATTCCTTCTCTAGCTCCTCGTCATTCATTTCCATTTGCTCCATCATTTCTAGCGCATCCTCCTTTTCCATCTTTTGCAACAGATCCTCTATTTTTTCCATCAACTCCTTCATTTCCTCGCTCATTAGCTCCTCCATCATCTTTTCCATCTTCTCTTGCTTTTCTAGCAATTCTTCCTTTGGCTGATCTAACTCTTGTTGGTTCTTCATGTTTTCTTGGAAATCTTTCTTCGCTTGATTCATCATCTTCTCCAAGTCCTTCTGACGTTCCAATAGTTTCTCTAATTCCTTCTTATCTTGCCAGTTGAGTTCTTTTTCTTGTAGTAACTTTTCTCTGGCTTTCTTCATATCCTCTTGAATCTTCTTTACTTCTTCTAAAGACTTTTCAAGATTATCTTTGATGGCATCGTTGTTCTCTTCAGCCATTGCCTCAAATTCTTCTAAGGTAGGCATGGCGTAGGTCATTAGGTTGGTTCGGGCAGACTTGCTACCATTTACAGCATCATTATCAAAAACTTCAAAATAGTAAGTGATTTCATCACCAGGCTTTAGCTCTAGTAGAGCCACATCCCAATTGTAATCATACTGCACTTGCTTATTTTCTGGTCGTTTCATTGGTATGCTGACCAACTGTCCTTGTTTCCCAGAAGTCTTATTGCTCTTTCTATAGTTAAATGCCAAGCTTTTCAAACCATAATCATCCGATGCATTTCCTGCAAAGTAGATCATTTTAGCATCTAAGCTATCCACAAATTTCTTTACTTTAATCGTTGGATGTTGATCTGGAATGACCGTTATTCTATAAGAAATAGAATCTGCATTAGGCAAGGCGGCATTAGAAATATATAGCTGATAGCTCTCGTCTTTTAAGGCTTTTTTCTTATAAGTGAATAACTCATTACTAAATCTAGTAGCATCCTCTACGGTCTTGTTAGAAGAGAATTTTAATTTTAAATCATCCGTATTTTGAGCATTAAATACCCAATCTATCTTTGTTCCTATTGGCACAATGACATCGCCAATATTATTCAAATCTTCGTCTGTTCTACCAATATATCCTGGATAGTCTAGCTTTACATCGAAGCCAATGATGTTAGGCTTAGCGATCATTTTTAGGGTGTAATCATCCGATTCTACGCCCCCTGAGAAAAATTTAAAGTCTGTATTTTTTTGAATATTACTAAACTGATAGGCGAATTTTCCAGGTTCAATTTTATTTAAACGATACTTATAATTGTCAATATCAATGTACACTTCATTTGGTAATACCTCTCCATCTACCTCTACATTGAGGGTGTAATCACCAAACTGGACCACTTCCAAATCTTGTTCTGCTACGATAAAATGGAATGGCGCTGGACGTTCAAATTTTGTATCATTATTAATAATCCGATTGGTACTATCTGTAATCATACTAGGTGCCGCAATCAATAAAGTCAATAGCAACAATAAAGGAGGTAGGGCATAGCGTAAGTACTTTTTATTATTTCCTAGGTTAATAGCCGTTCTAAAGGGTACTAATTTGATCTCTTCCGTCTTCTGGTTAATACCAGCTATGATTAGTTCTGCATTTGGACTATTATCTGCTTGATTCTTTAACTGTAAAACATTTAATAGCTTATCTTTCACATTCCCAAAATGGTCACCAATAATATGAGCTGCCTTTTCATGGGAAATGACAGAACCTAATTTGAAATACCGTAGCAATGGCATAAAGACCCACCCAATTAAGGCCACTGCACTTGCACCTATAAAGGAGAAGAATAGTCCTTTCCTTACACTGGTATCAAAATAGAAGAAATGCTCCAATGCATTAATTGCAATAAATAGCAATAGAATCAGTCCAATACTATACAATACCCCTCTAATCAACTGATTGAGGTAGTATTTTCTAATAAACTGGTCTAGTTTGCTAATAAGTACTTGGTAATTGCTTTTTTGAACAGCCATAAGTAGATACAGTGAGAATGGTTAATAACTATGGAACAAGAGATAAATAGAATTTACATTTTATTTGTGCGTCGTTCCGTAAGTAGGTAAACGCTTTTGATACGGCAAAAGATTATATAGGGCTGGTTTTTAACGTTTATTCGAGAGCTCAGCTTTCAGAAGTCAGATTTTTGACGTAAACAATGTGATTTTCTGACAGCTATAGGCGGTCTGACAGCGCAGCGATTTGACTTCTGTCCTCTAAACAAAAAAGCCTACCGTTGTTTAGGAATTTTAACCCAATAGACTCTTCCAGATTGATTTTGTAAGGAAGAGGCAGTCAACCATGGATTATATATTTTTAACATGCGGTAATTAGTGCCGTACTGTTGGGCAAAGTCTCCCCAGTTAGCCACTGAAGTATTTACCTCTACAACCCCATAGTCATCTAGTGGATGATATAAAGAATCAGAGATGTCAAAGCCGAAATTTTGAGGATTACTAATAATTTCTTTTAGAGCAACCACTCTAAATAAGTATCTGGATGTTTCTTGATTCAAATTCAAGTCAAAAAGACTATTGCCTCTTTGTTTTTTCATTTCACTACGCAACTTCGTTTGACCAACATTATAAGCCGCTGCTGCTAAAGACCAACTACCAAATAGATTATGTAGTTTTCTGATATGCTTACAGGCTGCTTCCGTGGCTTTTTCTAAATGGTAGCGTTCATCTACCTCGTTGGCTACTTGCAAACCATAATCTTTGGCTGTGCCCCTCATAAATTGCCAAACGCCTTTTGCACCAGCTGGAGAAGTAGCATTCGATAAATCACTTTCTGCAACTGCCAGATATTTAAAGTCATCCGGAATACCATGTTGGGCAAGGATGGGTTCAATGACAGGGAAATAACGAGCAGATCTTTTAATATTTAGGATGGTGCTAGAATGACGATAAGAGTTGGCAATCAACTCTCTGTCTAATCGCTCTCTTGCATCAAAATTATCCATAGGGATAGGCTCTCCTGCAAAATCAAAAGGTTTGTTTAAATCAACAGGTCGTATTATTTGGGGTAATTGATCGCCTTGTTCGGTGCTAATTATTCGGCTGTTTTCTTCTTGTTCTGTATAAGAAGAGAACAAGACAAACGTAAAAAAAATACCTAAGGCGCAAGTGTAGTAAGTTATGGATTTCATTCATCAAGGATTTCGCGACTGCCACATTATGTTACAGTAGTTCATGGTTATACCAGCCTTTGTTGTCAACTGGTAATTTAGTTATAGATTAGCCAATGCTGAATATCGACTAATTAAGAGACTAATTTACAACTATTAGACGCAAGTTTTAGTCCAAAAGCACCCTGATATAGAATAAATTAGATGGTTTTGCTATATGCGCACAATTATGTG
>CALJIY010000170.1 GCA_937973945.1 uncultured Saprospiraceae bacterium
ACGGTCTACGGATGCATGGCATCAAAGTCAGTCTACATGAATATCTGACACTAATGGAAGCACTTAAAGAAGAAGTGATCAATTATTCCATTGACGACTTCTATTCTCTTTGCAAAGCTATCATGGTCAAGCAGGAATCACAATTAGATCGCTTTGATCGAGTATTTGGACATTTTTTCAATGGCATAGAATTAATTCCTGACGATTTCTTTACTAAAAATATTCCTGAAGATTGGCTGAAGCGGCAACTTAAAAAAGTCTTGACAGAAGAGGAAATTGCTAAATTAGAGAAGATGGGAGGATTAGACGCTTTGATGAAACGTTTCAAAGAATTGATGGATGAGCAGAAGGAAAGGCATTCAGGGGGCAATAAATGGATTGGTACTGGTGGTTCTTCTCCTTTTGGTGCCTATGGCGAAAATCCTGAAGGCTTTAGAATTGGACAAGACAGCAATCGCAATAAAAGTGCGATGAAAGTATGGGATAAAAGAGAGTTCAGAAACTTAGATGGCAAAATAGAACTCAATACACGTAGCATCAAATTAATTTTAAAAAGACTTCGACACCTAACCAGAGAAGGGATACCTACAGAGTTGGATTTGAATGATACCATCCGACGTACTTCTGAAAAAGGAGGCATGTTAGATATTGCGCTTGTTCCCTCTAAAAAGAATAAGATTAAAGTCCTGATGCTGATGGATATTGGTGGCACCATGGACGAACATGTAGCCACTTGTGAACAATTATTTTCTGCTGCTAAACATGAATTTAAATATTTAGAATTTTTCTATTTTCATAATTGTTTGTACGAATCTGTTTGGAAGGATAATCGACGACGACATGCACAACGTATGCCTACCTTAGAATTATTGAGCAAGTACAATAAAGATTATAAAATAATTTTTGTTGGCGATGCGACGATGTCTCCTTATGAAATATTTTATTCTGGCGGTAGTGTGGAGCATCACAATGATGAGGCGGGTATCAAATGGCTAAATAGAGTGAAAAACCATTTCCCAAACATGGTCTGGATCAATCCCACACCAGAGTATTATTGGAATTTTTATGAAACTATTCCCCTTCTCAGAGAGTTCACTGGAAACAGAATGTTCCCTATGACTTTAGATGGCTTAACCAATGCTATGAAGTGCTTAAAAAATAATAAGAAGATTTACAAGAATGATACTTGGGGTTTGGAAGATATTTAAATTTAGCCAGTTGCTTTATTCTTATAAAAATCTAAGTAGTATTTCACCAATCCTACACTATTCTTCACATTCAATTTCTTTCTAAGATTCCGCTTATGCGTATCAACTGTTCTTGGACTAATAAATAGTTTTTCAGCAATTTCTTTATTGGTCAGTTCTTTAAAGAGATACTCTAAAATTTGTAACTCTCTTTTAGTGATAATCGTTTTTATGGCGTGGCCTTTTTCCTTTTTCTTGATATCTGTCAAACTAGGAATTAACTGTCCAGAAATATTGCTGGAGAAAAAGCTTTTGCCATTTGCTAAGGCTTCTATTCCTACTAACAATTCTTCCATTGGTGCATCTTTATTAATAAAACCTTTAGCGCCGTTTTTTAATATATTTAGTATAATATCTGGATCTTCTTCTCTTGAAAGGATAAGAATATTGGCAGTAGGAGCAATTGCTAAAATTTTGTTAGTTACCTCTAATCCATTAATAGAATCTAAATATAGATCCAATAATACCACATCTATATCTGGATGATTTTTGATATATTCGATTGCCGTTATCCCATCACTAAAATCGCCTAACACCTCAAATTGCGGCCTGTTTTTTAAATAATTAGTTAAGCATTTCCTATAAATGGATTCATCCTCTACAAGAATAGTTTTAATTTGTTTATCCATCGGGTTTGATTAATATAGCAGATAGTAAAATTTAGTTTATTCTATAAGCACTTGATTGTGAAGGAGTACAAGCAATGTTTTAGAATTAGCTATTTTTTAATAGGATGAGAAAAGGGGAAGGAAGGGAAAAACTTTCGTTGGAGGTTGAATAAAGATACATTATTTTTACCTCTTTTGAAAAAATAAATAAAAGAAAATTTCCACTTTGCTACCAACTATATCGCACACTTAATTCTAATGTGTTTCCTAACAAATTGGTCGCAGCGCTTAAACTATAATCATATCCGAATCCTACATGCATTAATCCATCCAAATAACCCAAGCCTTCGTCTATAATACAGCCGACTTCTAAATGGGCTATTTCAGCGGTACTCCCACCTAAACCTAACCAAAATATATCCTGAAAATAATATTTGATATTGGCATCAAAAGTAAGCGGTGCATTTGGTAAATATTTCCCCCAAACACTTAAAGAAAAATAAGTACTCTTTGAGCGATTCTGATACCAATTAATTCTTGTTTGGGCATAATAGTGTCGTAACCTAGTGAGTTCATAAGTTTGCTGACCAGCACCAAAAGCTGTTTGTAAACCAAAAACTTGTGGTACAGATACCCCCGCATATAGCCAATCATCATATTGATAGTAAATACCTAGTCCAAAATCTGGATATATTTTATTCGCATCTGCTCCTAAAACATCATTCGCATCTAATAAACGAACTTGACTAGTTTTAGTACGATACTGTACCAATCCAGCATTCAGGCCAATTGATAAAAAATGCTTCCGATTAACAGGAATTCGGTAGGCAAACTGTCCATATACACCACTAAGCCCCAACACCCCTGTTTTATCATTCAGTAATTGTAAGCCTGTATGAAATTTTAAAGATTCTGGCATCCAAGAATATAGTAAAGATTGGGTAGTCGGAGCTGCTTCAATTCCTGACCATTGCTTCCGATAATTAGCTGCTAACGCGGTCGTATAATAATCATCTCTCAAAAAATCGGGATTGGATGCGGCTGGATTTAGTAATTGCCAGTTATTGGCGTAATTTAGAAAGGTTGGCAGTTGTTGACTTAATAAAGGGGTTGTTATAAAAACTATAGAGAAGAAAAAAATGTAAATACCCCTTGTTTTCATAGTTTGCTTTTATTTAAGAGGGGCATAATTTAGGATGTGATTGTATTATTAAGATGTTCGTCTTCAGAGGGTAGAAGTGGGCGACACTTTATCCGTGCTCAAATACATACCTTGATGATCCAATCTTTTATCGAAATATATAGACACTACCTTTCAATGTTCGCTTACGCCCTATTTCTGTTCGCAATACAAAGTAGTAGGCTCCTTCTGGTAAAGCCTTATTTTTCCAAGTTCCATCCCAATTATTCAAATAGGGCTGCGCTTGAAATATTTGATTCCCCCAACGATCAAAAAGCAATAACTCATTATTTGGATATTGCTCTAAACCGAGCATTACCAAATAATCATTTAATCCATCTCCATTTGGCGTAATCCCGTCTGGGACAAATACACCTGGGTCAAAAGGATCTAAAGCTATATCAATTTGTACTTGAGTCGTATCACATAAATCTAAACAAGTAGCTGTTTCATAACAAAGTTGGTATTCAAAAAATGAAGTAGCTCCGCCATTAAATCTTTTTTCAAAAATAAAATTTCCATTTTCCAAACTTTCTACTATTCCATTTACGGGTTGTGTAATCAATTCTGTCCATACTAAATAATCTGATGGTAGCTCATCATTATTTAAAACGGCTATCTCTTTTTGATTTTCTTCTGCTGTTAGGCTAAGCATATCTTGTCTTGCAATAGGTTTTTTAAAGTAAGTATATACAACAGAATCCTTTGCAAAATCAGGATGATCTGCTGTAGACAAAATCCAATAAAAAACATTCTCTCCTATCTCCATATTTTGCACAAGACTATTGGCTTGTGTGCTTTGTCGGATAATAGCTTTGGTATTTGTTTCCCATCGTCCTCTTATATTTCCTTCTGGAAGAACCGCATTTAAATATACAGAATCACTGCCACAGATTGTACGAGTCGTACCTGCCTCAGCTATGATGTTGGATATTTCAGAAGTTATAGAATCTGTGTTGGTAGCTGTAAGCATTTCAGAACAATTGATACTATCAATGGTTAGGTGAGTCCGACAATTATTCGCGTCTATTACTTGAATCGTATGCCCCACTTCTTTTGTTCTGACTACTGCCATAAATTGATCCTCCATCCATTCCCCTTCTACCCCTTCGATCTTATATGGAGGTTGTCCTTCTGTGATAGCTAATTGAATCTGATATTGTTCCTTTTCAGGATCACAAATGCTATCTAATAAAGAAACACTTGGACCATCTATAAATTGTAGTGGTATATTTCCTTTTACCTCTCCTTGACAACCTGTTTGATCTACTATAGATATTAATTTATATAAGGTCGCGATTTTTTCTTTAGGAGTTAATTTAAATTTCTTTTTATTCGTGGTAATTGTTTCTAGTTGCGTGCTATAGGTATACGCCAAATTGAAAGGTCCTAATCCTTCTAAAGCTACATCAAAAACAACTGCCGCTCCTCTGCAAAAAATACTATCTCCTGTTAAATGAGCCGTTGGTCTTGGCGTTACTGTTAAATCAATTACGCCAATACCACTATCACAACCTGATGTAGATACCACTAAATTATATAGTCCATTCAAAGAAGTATCCGTGTTTACAAGTAATATGGAATCTTGTTGGGTAGCTATAAATCCATTAGGTCCAGACCAAGCATAATTCGCACCTGCCACTTTAGGTCCTTTAATAAGAATAGTATCTCCTGCGCAATGAAAAGGTTTCATCTCTAATTCTGGAGCTGCTGTAGGGACAATACCAACTTCTGTTTCCCCTGGCAAACTAGTACATCCTCCATAGCTAATTTCTAAAAAATATTTTCCAGACTTAGAAGCTATTACATCCTCTAGAATAGGATCTTCCTGTCTTGAAAAAACAGCACCAAAAGGATCGATCCATTCGTAAGTTGCTCCAGGAATAGATGGTCCTTCTAATCGTAAGGTATCTAATTCGCAGATAGGTCCGTTATTGGTAATAACAGGTATCAGAGGACGATCTACGACCACTACATTAAAATGAGCCGTGTCAGAAAATTGATTATTTTGTTCCAAAACTAACTTATAGATTCCCTCCATGGTAGAATCTATACTAGGTTGAATAGCCGTATTAACAACTGAAATTTCTCTACCTGCAGGATTATACCAATGATAGATAAGTCCGTCTTCGTAAGTTGATTCTAACTTTAATGTTCCACCTTTACAAATTGGAGAATTCCCTGTTATAACAGGAGTCCCTAGCATAGCACTAGGCTGTTGCATGCCTACTACTAAGAGAGGAATACATACAAAAACCAAGTTGATAATATGTGGAAATAGGCTATTCATTTATCGCCAATCAGGCATTGTTGCATTATCAAATAACATCGTTCTACTCAGTCCATCAATATCCATGACCATAATTTGTTTCCTAGAAATTCCATCATTATTGGTATTAACAAAAATAATTTTGGAGCCATCTGGAGAAAACCGAGGATCCAAATCATTGGTCCCTAATTCTTTACTACTTAGTTGTGAAATATTCGTTGTGCTATTGGTTCTTAAATCTCTAAGGAAAATTTGAGAATTTAATAAACGACCTGTTTCATTTTCAAATCCTGATATATCATGCGTATATAAAACTAAATTCCCATCTGTTGAAAACTGTAAGCCACCAGTAGCTCCTGGTATATCAGAAAAAATTTGTTGCACGTATTCTCCTTCTTCGTTGATTAGGAAAATATCTGATTCATAACTAGTAGCCCCCGTAACACGAGCAACAATTAAATTCTGCTGACCTGTCCAATCTACTTCCGAAAAAGTAAAACCTTGGGGTGCTTCTGCTACATGATTGAGGCCTGTACCATCTGGTCTAATTCTAAATAAATTTGCGTTATTCATGTACAATAATTGTGTACCATCTGGTGACCAAGAAAAATCAACTTCCATATTATTGTAACCTCGAATTGGTAATTCTTTCGTAACCTGCCTCAAATTCGAGCCATCTCTATTCATGACAAATATGTGTGTATCAATTCCTTTATTAGAAAGAAAGGCGATTTGTTCTCTATTTGGAGAAATTCTTGGTCGCCAACTACTACCAGCATCAGCTGTTAATTGTATTAAATCTCCTTCTTCATTAGAAGAAAAAATTTGATATTCATCTATCAATTTCTTTGCATACACAAAGCGATTATTTGGAAATTCATTTGTTTCAAAACTCCATATACTACTCGATATTTCTGAGTAACTATCTTTAGCAACTACTTGCCAGAAATACACGGTGTTATAGGCTAACCCTTTTAATTCAATAAAATTTTCAGGGTGATCCATCACTACAATTTCACAGTTCGTTTGATTACTACTACATAATAAAATATCGTACGTTAACTGATCTTGATCTGTATCTTCTGCCATCCAAGACAAGGTTACATCAACAGGTTGCGCTAAACTCTTATCTGTTGGACTAGGCGTATTAGGCATGGAAGGAACTGCATTTGTTAGACTATCTGGTTCTACTTGAATGATGACATTAGCTACTTTATTCTCAAAAACGGTAATAGATTCTATAACTGTTTTGAAGCCATCCTTTTCTGCTCGAACGGTATAAGTGCCGACCTCTATATTATCTAATTCGAATCGACCAAAATCATCTGTTAATATTAAACTAGTAGCTGGTGTAGTAGAAATAGTCACCCCCTCTACTGCTATATTTTGACCTGACTCAAAAACAGAACCAACCAAAGAACCAAACATTTTTAATTCTACGGTATCTTCTCGACAAGCAGCTAATAAGAAAAAAAAGACTGCTAGATAACTTATGGACAAATATGCTCTTTTCATTATTTAATAAGTTCAATAGGTAACAACAAAAGGATTTTAGTTTCTTTTGAAATTGAATTTCCGATCTGTAAGTGATCTTCCAAAATAATAGGTGACTCCGATCTTTCCCCGCCAATAAAAATCATTATACTTTCCTTGTTCAATTTCATCCAAGCCATCATTCATTAGTACATTGTAATCAGCAGAGGCATGTATGCCGATATTTTTATTTACTACATATTCCAAACCAAATCCTGCATTTGATTTTGTTGTAGGAGAACCTCTAAAATCAAGAATATGATCTTCATGCGCTGCGACTAAACCAATTCCTCCAAATAGGTATGGAGAAATAATATCATTCGGTAAAATTCTATATAAAAGGCTAGTCTCTAAATAACTTACCTTTGAAAGAAAGGATCCACCCGCTGCGATTCTACTAATCCCATAGGTAGCTTGTACTCCTAACCTAGTCGTTAAATTATATTGCATTCCTAGTTCCAAGCCTGTCTTTACTTTTGGGCTAGGATAATCGCCCATATACAATAAGCTGCTAGAACTTAAAGTTAATCCGAGATCTGTCCGTCGATTAGACATTTGCTGTCCTAACATATTAATATTTGGCGCTTCCTCTTGCTCCTTCTTATAATCCAATACCGCTCTATCAACAGCAAATCGTGGTTCTTTAAAAAGCCACAAACCATCTTGTGCCCCTTCTAAAATCATTCCTTGTACCGCTTTATTAATAGCTTCTGTTACTGCTATTTGAGATGGCTCATTATAAGTATAACCAGCTTCCGCCTCTAATAATCTTTTGAAAGAAACAAACCGAAACAAGCCTACATCAATCGCTTGAGATAATAAGGTTTTGGAGACATAAATTACTTTAAGAACCTCCCCTGTCTGAACGGAAATAGCACGCAAGTAAACGGTGACTCGATCCTGTCTATATTCTTCCGAACCACCTGCTCCAAAATAACGAAGCCCAGCCCCTCCTGTGATAACATTTTGATCGTAGGAAACAATTCCTCCTTCTAATATGATACTTGCATATAGCAAAGGCTTTAAGCCATCCTCTACCTTATATTGTGCTCGAGTTGATCGTACAATCTTTCGTTCATTTAAAAGGTTATTAACATTTTCTCGCTCAATTGGTACAAACCAACCAGAGTCTTTTAATGCTTTAACTAAAATATTAGTTCCGCCTTGCGTTACTGCAGTAGAGAAGCCTGCATTTAGTTTATATTGTCCTGTTTGATCTCTAAATTGATAGACTGCTGCGACTACTTTAGTCTTTGGAGCAGGTAATTCTTTTAAGGCAAGGGTTGATTGTGTTACTTCTCCTATACGAGCTGCTTCAGGCTGCGCTGGTTGGCGCATAATACTAGCACAACTTTGAAGGATACAGAGTGATGTAACAAGAAAAAATAGTCTTTTGAAACTGGCAAGTTTCCCCATCGTGTTTGTAATTTATAGTGCTAATGAAAAGGGGAAGGGGAAGGGGAAGGGGAGTGATTAAGTGTACAATAATAAGTTAACATTTTTCATGCCTAAGTATTATTTATTAAGTCATTTAGAAATGTAAGCTTCTAGAACACTCAATATTGTGCCTAAAACTAATACATTGCAAGCTGATAATCTATTAAATTTGATAATCGAGCACCTCATTGTGCTTAGCAAAATTTAAACGTTTTCTTTTCTTTTGGCACGCTCCTTTATTCTAATAAAAAGGTATAGCTACTTGTGTTTGCTCTCCTGTTTCTGTATCCAAAATGGAGATAGTAATGCCATCCAAATCTGATAGAACTTCTACATTTAATCCACCAATACTATAACTTCCATCTGACAGGCCATTTTCTCCAAATTGGTCAGAAATCAAATTTCTAGAAAGTTGACTCAACAATTGACTATTAAGACTACGCTGAAAAGATTCAAAACTAGAAGATAAACTAGACGTAGTACTAGCATTAGGATCCTTTAATAAATCTTGCGTTTGTGCGGAGCTAATCATCCAGCTGTAATTAAAAGAGTCTCCACCAAATGCAGGATTAACTGGTTGATATACTAATTGCTGTGCAGAAAGTGTCAATGACATATGGATCAACAAAGTAAGAAAAACACCTTTTACAAATAAAGCTTTCATAGTTTTGAAATTATTAATAAACAATAGAAGTTGTTTAAAAATGAATTAAGGTATCATTTGTATAAACGAAAAAACACCTTCATCATTATAATGATGAAGGGGGGAGGATTTTTTTGGGAAGAACTTATTGTAATCCAATATTTGATAGCAATCACAATAAGTTTTTTCAGTATTAGCAATTAAAGTTAATACACATCGAAAGGGGATGTAATACGCTTCCTATCTGATTTAGCATCCTTTAAATTACTCTTTGCTTCAAGTCCATTTAAGTGATTACCATTTCTTAAATAAGTACTTAAATAATTTGCTGCTGCTGAAGCCAAACCATTTAAAGCATTATAAGATGGTGTTACTACTCGATACACTAATTCTTTATCATTCAAGCTTATTGCCAAACCAGTATTTCTACCAGCTCGGGTATACTCTTTTACGATAATTTGAAAATTAACTGCATTTGCAGGAGGGTTCCAATAATGTGTAAACATGACATAGAAATCATAGCCCTCTCGAGTCAAAGTATTGTTCAATACTAGGCCATCTATTTCTTGCTGGGAGACACGTTTCGGAAGAAAATTTCTCTTACTAAGACTGTCACTTTTAGCTCGTTCAAGTTGAAGGGGGGCCTTAGTAAGATTCTTTATTGGGGAGCTCAGTAGAGGATTTGTTTTTATTCTTTTTGTTATATCTATGGTTTTTGGAGTACTAGCTAATAAAGAAGGGGATTTATTAATGAAAAATAAACAAGCTATTATTAGTAGGAGGGAATATTTTGATTTAAACATATCGAGTCCCATTACTATATGATTACCTGTTATGAAATTATATTTAAGGAAGTGTTAGTCTTATTATAAACAATCCTAACACCTCCTTAAAAAACTATACAAAGTGGATCTAGTAAATAACTCAACAATTTAATTACCAGATTGGCTAATGACGACCTCTAGGCCGTTCCCAATTTGAGTTAATTTAAAGGACTGATTATTTACTCCACTTACTATATGTTCTATTCTATTAGCATCACCCTGTTGAATAAATTCAGTGGTTACGCTACTACCATTCGTCAGTTCCTGAATAATCTCATTTGAATTACCCCGCTGTATAACTAATGATTTTTGTAAGGCTCCTTCTTGAAGTAATTTATAAGTGTTACTATTTCCTTCTTGAAGAACAACAATTTGATTACCAGAACCTCTCTGCATTAAATCAATAGTATTTGAATTTCCAACTTGAAGGGTTCTAATCAAATTAGATTGAACACCTCCATCATGAACTTGAGAGATGGTGGTGGTATTCAAATCACCTATAGTATTTTGAAAAGCAGCATTCGTTCCTGCTGCCAATTCCTCTTGTAGTAGATCACTCGGTTGTAACAAAAGATCTTCAACAGAGAGTTGTTGAGCATGAATACCCCAACAGAAAGAACAGATTAGTATAGTGGAAATTATTTTTTGATAATTCACTATAACTAAGTTTTAATGATGATTATTGGTTTCTCTGAGTAATGTTCGTTACGTTAGTTCCGCCCGTTACTGTAGAGATGATGTTATTTGTATCGCCTCTTTGATCTAAAGAAGTTGTGTTACCATTTCCTTCTTGAAGACCGAAAGAAGAGTTACCATTTCCTTCTTGAAGAGAAGACATTTGGTTATCATTACCTAATTGTGTTAATTCCGTGTCACCAAAACCAGCAATGTTATTTTGTCCATCTTGTGATACAGTTACTGTGTTACCGTCTCCTTCTTGAATTACGGAAATACTATTAGAAAGACTTGTCTGTGTAAAAACACCTGTATTATTATTTCCAGTTTGAGAAATTAATACTTCTTGGTTCTCTCCAATTTGATCAGAAGTAATTCTATTATTACTTCCGGTAGTAGCAGCAGAGAACGAATTATTAGGTCCATCCTGCACTTGAATTACAGTATTCAAATCTCCTGTCATCATGATGTCTGCTGAATTACCATTTCCTGTAATAGTTTGAGAAACCGTGTTTTGACTACCTTCAGACATAATGAATGATTGTACATCATCACCAGTAATCGCTTGCTGTATATCATTAGCATCTCCAATTTGCTCTACAACAGCTGAACTATTACTTCCTTCAATAGCACTGTTCAATCGATTTCCGTTTCCTGTTTGGTTAACTCCTAAAGTAGTAGCATTTCCAGTAATCGTAGACAGAACATCGTTAGCAGAACCCGTTTGGATGATATCTACTCTTGTTTCATCTCCAGTTTGTGTGACATTAGCGTTATTGTCTTGTGCTATTGTAATTGTTGCACATAAACATACCATCACTGCTAAAAGTAAATTCTTTTTCATTATTTTAATTTTTAAGTACATTAGAAAATTTCTTGATATACGTGGGACTTAAAAATTATGGTTGTCTATGCAACATTATGGCAATAACATCTGTGACTTCAACACATCGTTTGTGTATAGAATCAAAGTATAGAATACCCTAGATTTATTATTTTGAAATTATTTATTCTTTTAAAGAATGAAGAGGGGGAAGTAAAATACGGGGAAAATTATAGAAGGGGATATTAAGTTTATAAGAACAAAGATAGGCTATATTAATCCCTAAGAAAATACTTAAAAACCGTATTTTCTTTTAAAAACTACGCATTTTACGCAGTTTTGTAGGAGACCATGAACATAAGTCCTCAGATTGACACTAAGAACCCCATAAGGAGCGCCACATCTACTATTAGGTGTTTAGTCCTGGGAAAAAGGCGTCTATATAATGCGCTATTTCTACATCATTCTCTGAACGCAATACGATAGCAATAATATCAAACCGGATCTCCCATGTGTGCATGATCTCTTGCATATACGCAGTTCCTGCATCAATCAATAGTTTCTTTTTACGATCAGTAACTGCAATCTCAGGCTTTCCAAAATAATCACTACCTCGAGTCTTTACCTCGATAAATACTAATATTTTTTGGTCCATCGCAATAATATCTACTTCTGAGCGTCGATATCGCCAATTAGTTGCCAATACCTCGTATCCTTTATCTTTGATATATTCCAATGCTAGGTCCTCTCCTTGCTTACCTGTTTTGATGTGTTGTGCCATAGGTCTTTAGATTTCTACTAAAGATAGGAAATTCTTAACGACTTATTAACCAATAGGTATTTTCATAGAAAAGAGATAGTTTGTATTTTTGTTTTTTACTTAAATAGAATAGAGAGCAGAGAATAGAGATCAGAGACGTAATCCATTTATAGATAACAAAATACATCTCGATAGGGCATCGACTAAAAAATGGTAACCAAGGTGTCGGACACCTTACTAGGTATCCAACACTTTTTAGAACATCTTTCAACTGTCGATCTATATCCTTTACTCTCGCTTTTGTTATAAAATTCCCCTAACTCAATTGTATGCCATTTAGATTTGAATACGGAGATCACTTATATGCTTTACTTTTAATTCCCATATTAATATTATTTTTTCTATTGGTGCAACGAAGTAGGAAGAAGGCTATGCAGGAGTTTGGCAATACGACCCTCTTAGCTCAAATGATGCCGCTTTATTCTAAATATAAGCATACGGTAAAATTCCTTCTTTTATTATTCGGCTTATCTACTTTAATAATAGCATGGGCCAATCCACAATGGGGAACTAAAAGAGAAAAAGTAAAACAGAAAAGTGTAGATATTTTTATTGCGCTAGATATTTCTCAGAGTATGATGGCAGAAGATATTCGACCAAATCGTTTGGAGCGTGCTCGAAAATTTTCTCAACAACTAGTCAATACGTTAAAAGGGAATAGAATGGGCATTATTTTATTTGCTGGAAATGCCTATTTACAAATGCCCCTCACGACAGATTATGCTGCCGCCCAGTTATTTCTAAGAAGTGCGAATCCCAATCAAGCCCCTACTCAAGGCACTGCTATTAGTGATGCATTAGACTTAGCAGAACAATCTTTTGAAGAAGATAATAAACAACATAAAGCGATCATCATTATAACAGATGGAGAAACGCACGATCAGGAAACGATTCAGTTTGCTCAAGAAGCTGCTAAAAATGGCTTGCTCATATATACAGTAGGTGTAGGCACTCCATCTGGTGGATTAATCCCTGCAGTTATAGGTGGGCGAGAGGATTATAAAAGGGATCAATCTGGGAACCCAGTTCGATCAGCCTTGAATGAAAAAATGATGCAAGATTTAGCGGATGTTGGCAATGGTAACTATTTCAACTTAGTATCAAGTAACCCCGATGAAGTAAGCGAATCTTTAAAAACTAGTATTGACAGAATGGAAAAGCGGGAGTTTGAAGCTAGAGTCTTTAATGAATATGAGAGTTATTTTCAATATTTTATAGCTTTAGCTATTTTATTTTTAGGGGCAGAATTTCTAATATCTTACAGAAAAAATCGTTGGTTAGGAGAGAAGGATTTCTTTGGCTGAACGAACAATAAAATTCCTAGAGGACTATTATTGTGAAATGAATCGTTTACGGGTGGGATAGCAATTAGACAAGTTTTAAATAAAATTCATGAAAAAATATATTTTCTCTACCATCTTTCTTATTGGCCTCAGTACTTGGACACAGGCACAATCTGCTCACTCTTACTTAAGAAGTGGAGATGACCAATATACAAATCAAGATTTTGAATCTGCTGAAATAGATTATCGAAAAGCATTAGAAAAAGAAAAATCAACCAAAGGCAGTTATAATCTAGGCAATACGATTTATAATCAACAACGATTTGAAGAGGCTATTCGCCACTATGAAGCTGCGGCTAGTGCAGCAAAAGATAAAGAAACTCGATCCAAAGCCTATCACAATCTAGGTAACGCTTATTTTGGACAACAGGAGTTTGATAAAAGCGTCAATGCCTTTAAAAACGCGCTCCGTCAAAACCCTAAAGACGTAGAAACTAAATACAATTTATCCAAAGCTCAAGAGCAGTTGCGCCTGCAACAGCAGCAACAACAGCAACAGCAGCAGCAACAACAAGATGATTCTGATCAACAAGATGATCAAGAACAGCAGCAGCAACAGCAGCAAGACCAACAGGAACAAGACGAACAACAGCAACAACAACAGCAACCCGTTGAAAACCAAGAAGATCAAGAACAACAACCACAGCCTAAAGATTTAAGTAAAGAAGAAGCCCAGCAATTGCTTGATATTATGGATGAGGAAGAACGAAAGGTGCAAGAGAAATTAAAGAAAGGAAAAGGAAAAAAATCTAAATCTTCTAAGGATTGGTAGATTCTTTAGAACAGAGAGAAGAGAAGAGAGAATAGAGATGTATTTCGTTCGGGAAACAACGAAATTTCATCATTTTTTAAACGTAATCTATCTCTATTCTCTGCTCTCGCTTCTCTACTCTATAAATTAAAATCATGAGACAAATAATAGCCACAACCATTTATCTACTTTTAGGTAGCTTTTTATATGCTCAAGGGCCTACATTTGAAGTTACCGTAAGCACAGACTCTATTCTTTTAGGCAACTATATAGAAGTAAGTTTTACTTTAAGTAATGGGGCATTAGAAGAATTTCAGCCGCCAACTTTTGACGGCTTCAAAATTTTGAGCGGTCCTAATCAATCGACTAGCATTAGTATGGTGAATGGCACTACTAGCCAAACTGCAAGCTATTCTTATTATTTAGAACCAACTGATATTGGCACTTATTTTATTCCACCCGCAAGAGTAATTTCTGAGGATCTAGCATTGGAAACTAAACCTATAGAGGTTCTTGTTCTCCCTAATCCAGATGGCATTATCCAAGAACCAAAAGCAAAGAATGATTTCTTTGGAGGTGGCTTTTTTGACAGACAAGATTTTTTTAGCAGAGATCTCTTTGGTCAACAAGCAGTTCCTAACAAACCAATTCTTCCAAAGAAGAAAAAAAGAAAAACTTATCGTTTATGAAATATCTCCTACTAGTTCTAAGTCTTGCATTTAGTGCACTACTCCCTGCACAGTCGGACAGCACCCTCACTAAAGAGCAAGCCGTTATCAATACCATTCGCACCTTATTTGATGGTATGCGAGCAGGAGATAGCACCATGCTCCGCGCTGTCCTACACCCTAATGCACATCTACAATCTTCTTATACCAACAAGGCAGGAAATCCAACTTTAAGTACCGGTAGTATTGATCGATGGGTAAGTTCTGTAGGTACGCCACATGAGGATATTTATGACGAAAAAATATGGTCTTACAAAATTAGAATCGATGATAACCTAGCTAGTGCTTGGACAGATTACACTTTTTATGTAGGCGAAAAACTAAGTCATTGCGGCGTTAATGCCTTTCATCTAGTTCAGACCAAAGCAGGTTGGAAAATATCTCACATAACAGATACTCGTAGAAAAACAAACTGTCAAACAGCCTTTTCCGATGCCAAAAAAGAAGTTAATACCTTAATGGATGATTGGCATAAAGCGGCGGCCACTGGAGATGAGGATGTATTTTTTGGTAGCATGACTGCCGATGGCATATACATAGGCACGGATGCAGCCGAACGATGGGGTCGAGATGAAATGGCGGAGTGGTCAAAAGAATATTTTGAAAAAGACAGCGCATGGGATTTTACGACCCTAAAAAGAACAGTTTATTTAGATGCTGATGAAGAACTAGCTTGGTTCGAGGAATCTTTGGATACTTGGATGGGCGAATGTAGAGCTTCTGGCGTAGTCGCTAAAACGGCAGCAGGCTGGAAAATAAAGCATTATCATTTGTCGGTAACTGTACCAAATGATAATATCGATCAATTTTTGCCAATTGCAACGCCATCAAGCAAAAAGAAGGTAGCTCGCAATTGAAAAAGATCACATAATAAGTAGTTGGCCTAATAATACAAGAATAGGCCAATCACATTCAACAACTAATGAGCAAAACTATCCAAATACACGATAAATATTTTGAATTATTCATCTCGGAAGAAAAAATAAAAACCAGAGTACAAGCCTTAGGTGCAGAAATTGCACAGCAGTATGCCGATAAAAATCCGCTATTCGTAGGTATTTTAAATGGTGCCTTCCTATTTACAGCAGATTTAGTACGTGCCTGCCCGATTAAATCGGAAGTTACTTTCCTAAAAGTACAATCTTATGAGGGGCTAAAATCTACTGGAACAGTAACTACGCTACTAGATTTTCAACAAGATATCAAAGATCGACACCTCATTTTAGTAGAAGATATTATTGATACAGGTACCACTTTTTTCCACTTATTACCGACTATTCAAGCCAAACACCCCGCCTCTATCGCTATTGCAAGCTTATTAAGGAAACCTACCGCTATAAAACACCCTATAAGAGTAGATTTTGTAGGGTTTGATATCCCCAATAAATTTGTTATAGGCTATGGATTAGATTATAACGAGCAAGCACGAAATTTGCCAGCTATCTATAAATTAATAGATGGATAGGAACCAATTTCCTAGTAACTCCGTTAATTGGATAGCATTGTTATACTTCAATAGAAAAAAAAGACATTTTTTTTCCTCTAGGTCTTTACAAAGATTAAAAAATGTTATAACTTTGCAGTCGCTTCCTAAGAGCGTGGTTATTGACCCATGGTGTAATTGGTAACACACCGGTTTTTGGTACCGACATTCAAGGTTCGAGTCCTTGTGGGTCAACTAATAAAAACGAACCCTTGTAAACGATTGATTTACAAGGGTTTTCTATTTTTGTAGTGAACTAAACTACCTGTCGAATGTCGTGGCGACGTCCCACTTTTATCATTTAAGAACAATCATTTTCTTTGTAAGGAAAGAGGTATTCGTTTTTAAAACTAAATGAAACATCCCTTCTTCTAAGTTTTGGGCATTATATTCCAAAGTATGAGTCCCTTTATCCAGAGGCTGTGTTGGAATGATTTGA
>CALJIY010000171.1 GCA_937973945.1 uncultured Saprospiraceae bacterium
TTCCATTAGGGTGATAGCAGCACTCATCTTACCTTGTTCTGCTAAAATAGATTCCATCTTGGAATAACATCCTGTAGTATCCTGTAATGTATTGGACACTCGTAAAGCAGTTGTAATTGTCTTTTCTGCTTTCACAAAATCCTAGCTCGCTAGGCAACAATTTTGATGCTTCGCCAAAACCTTAAACTACTGATAATCAGTTTGTACAAATTTTAGACATACTCTAAGAAGCCGTTACATTCGTCTTCTCCTCATCTATATATTCTGGCACTTTATAACGTTCCACAAACTCCTTCATTTCATCCACCATATCAGGAGAGCCAATCGCAATAGACATACGTTGGTGTAAATCTCCAATTGGTAATTCCATGATTCGTTGTAATTGGCAACTCATGGCTTTTCCGCCGGCCTGCTCTACAATAAAGGCTAAAGGATTGCATTCGTACAATAAGCGGAGTTTCCCTTGCGGAAATTTTCTGGTATTTGGATATAAGAAAATTCCTCCTTGGAATAAAATTCGATGCACATCAGATACCATAGATCCGATGTAACGCAGTCTTAAATTTTCATCACAACAATGATCGATATATCGACGCATTTCTACATCGAACTTAAGGTAGTAGCCTTGATTAACAGAATAGTAATTTCCTCTAGCTGGGATTTTTATATCAGGATGGGATAAGCAAAATTCTCCAATCGTAGGGTCTAAAGTAAAACCATTCACTCCCCTACCAGTTGTGTACACCAATAAAGTAGAGGTTCCATAAAGTACATATCCAGAAGCGACTAATTCCGCACCTTTTTGCAGGAAGTCCTTCATATTACAGGTGTTAGACAAATCACTTTTTCGTCGAAAAATACCAAAAATAGTTCCAACAGATACATTGACATCAATATTAGAAGAGCCATCTAAAGGATCAAAAACGACAACGTATTTGGCCTTTTTACCTTCAATATTTTCAATCGGAATAAAATGTTCATTTTCTTCTGAAGCGATGCCGCAACACTCTCCGCTATTTTTGAGGCAATCAATCAATTTTTCATTGGCGTATAAGTCTAACTTCTGAACAGTATCTCCAGAAGCATTTTCTGACGTTGCAGCGCCCAATATATTTAACAAACCTGCCTTGTTGACTTCTCTATTAATAATTTTGGCAGCTACCCCGATGTCTCTTAAAAGACCCGTTAATTCGCCAGTGGCATATTGAAAGTCATTCTGGCGTTTAATAATGAACTCGTCTAAGGTTACGATTCTGCTCATTTGGAAATTTTTATTTGTAATGGGAGATAAGTACGCTTACCTCCTTGAAACTAAAGGAATCAGTAGTAGTTTGCAAAAATCATACGACAATATCGCTTCGGCCAATAAAATGAGGTGGTGACCAGCTTAAATGATGAGGTTATCCCCAACAGTTATTCTTGTCATGACAATAGCGTAAATAAAATTTTACTTATAAAACATTTTAATATGTAATACGTACACAAAGGACATACAACTCTACATCTGCAATTCTCTACCTACCAGAATCATTTAACATAACGACTAACGTACTTAGAAAACTGTCCTTTAATACTAAGAACACTATTTAAACTGTTAAACCTTGATACAAAAAGATTATAACAAATACCTGTGGCTCGTCTTATTGTTGACAATAAGTACGCTTCCTTTAAAAGCTCAAGATTTACATTTTTCTCAATTTTGGAATGCACCACTAGAATTAAATCCAGCATTAGCGGGGATGAGCTCTTCGGATATGCGCTTTTTTGGGGGGTATAAAAATCAATGGGCATCTGTTCCAGTAGGTTATACGACCTTTTCAGGGGCATTCGATAGAAAATGGCAGCGTTTAAGTAATGAAAAGGAGCAATTTGGCTATGGATTCCTATTACACCACGACCAAGCTGGAGATTCTCAGTGGAGTTTATTCAATGTAAGTGGCATGCTATCCTATACTAAAAGAATGGCTAAAGGAATTTATGCATCAGCAGGAGGACAGGTAGGATTTGGACAACGATCCTTTGAGACGCAAGACTTACGATTTGATAATCAATATAACGGCGAGTTCTTTGATCCACGGGAGAGTACTGGTGAAAATTTTACAAATACTAAGAAATTATTCTTAGACACGCATGTTGGATTCAACATTCGATTACAAAAAGACCAGTTAAAAGAGAAGGAACGAGTAACAGATTTTGATGAACGAGTGGATAATCGAACAAAACTGGATATTGGCATTAGTCTCCATCATTTAAATACCCCAAATCAAAGTTTTTACGAAGATAGTACCGTAGATATTCCAATCCGTTATGATATTTATGGGCTTGGAGTACTGAAAGTTAGCAATAAATTTGATATATTGGGTAACGGTTTGGTTCGCTTACAATCAGAATTTAAAGAAATCTTATTGGGAGCAGCATTAAGAATTCACCTTAATCAAAAGAGAACCAAAGAGTTATCTATAGACATTGGTACTAATATAAGGATTGGAGATGCTGCAATACCTTATATTGGAATGGCTTATAGAAATCAATGGCAAGCTGGGTTTGTATATGATATTAACACCTCTCCATTCCGAACCGCTACCAATAATAATGGCGGACCGGAATTGACGTTGATCTATTTCTTCAATAATCCAAAAAAGCCATTTGGCAAGATTTGTCCATTGTTTTAATTAGGTAACGACTAAATGTCTATTTTTGACATACCTATAAATTAAAACTTATTTTTAAATCACTCTTAATCAAGAGGGTATAACTTTAACATTAAAAACACAGAACTAAAAGTATAATTAGCAGTATAATAACTAACAAGTACTTTCTATTGAAATCCAAATAAAGATTTTTATCCCAATACTGAACTACTAATAACATATTTAATAAATATGTTAATGTAACGTGAAAGAAACACCCGGTTAGTTTTTTTTCCGTCTAAAAGGAAACTAGCTCCGAGCGAATCCCCGTGACATTTGTGAACTATCCAAAATCCTTTGAATTATAGACAATGAAAAAGCACCTTTTATTAACGCTTTTTACAGTCTTTTTTGCAACAATTTGGCTTTCAGGACAAACATTAAAACAGTATGAGAAAGCTGTAGGAGAAGCATTTGCAAAAAAAGATTACTATGCAGCGCTCTATTACTTAGATATTATCCAAGAAATAGATAGTTCTATTATCGACCTTCAGTATAAGCAAGCAGAGGCCGCTAGAAACTATAATGCATATATATTAGCAGAAAAGCGATACCAACAAGTTCTATCTAGCAAGCAAGCTAAAGATTTCCCCCTATCCTCCCTATGGTTGGCCTATACACAAAAAAGTCTAGGTAAATACCAAGAAGCTTCCAATAACTTCCAATACTACATAGATAGCATAGCTACGCCTAATGATCAACATATCGAGGCAGCAACAATGGAGATTGAATCTTGTCAATGGGCTTTGTCCGTGCAAGATAAATTAGATCCAGATGTAGCTATTAGTCAATTAGGTACAGAAATCAATACGCCTTATTCAGAATTTGGCCCCTTTGAAAAAGATGGTAAACTCTATTTCTCTTCTTTGCGTTTTTCTGAAGGAACAACCAAGAATGAACCACCTAAGCTATATTCAAAGGTTATTGAGTCTACTCAAAATGCCCCTACCCAAATTGTAAATTTGGATAACCAAAAAGAAAAGCATACGGCACATACTGCTTTCTCGAAAGCAGGCAATCGTCTATACTATAATATCTGTGATTACACTGACGGCAATTTGATTAATTGCGAATTATATGCTAAAGAATTAATTGAAGGCGCTACTTATGGTCCTGGTAAAAAATTGCCAGCAACTATTAACGTTCCTGGGTATACCGTTACTCAACCTAGTATTGGCTATAATAAAGAATCAAAAAAAGAAACCCTATATTTTGTATCTGATCGTCTCGGAGGTAAAGGAGGATTAGATATTTGGTATTCAGACATAGATGAACTGGGCCAATTAAGTGAGCCTGTTAATTTTGAATTAGTAAATACGGATAAGGATGAAGCTTCTCCTTATTTTCATACAAACACTAGAATGTTCTTCTTTAGTTCTAAAGGAAGGCAAAACTTAGGCGGTTACGATCTATTTCAAGTGTATATTGATGATGGGGTCACTTGGGAAGAAGTAGAACATATAGGCATGCCTTTAAGTACTAGTTATGATGATGTTTATTTTACGCTAACAGAATATGGAGATGAAGGATATTTTGCCTCTAACAGAGAGGGATCCATTATTCTTGAAAAAGAAATATCGGCTTGTTGTAATGATATATTCAAAGTAAAATTGGAGTCCTTTCCAGTGGATTTGACCGCAGTAACTTTTAATTCAGAAACGGATTATCCATTAACGGATGTAGGCGTTACCTTATACGATATGTCCTCTGGCGTAGCTGTTGAGATGCCTTTCAAACGTTTACCTAACGGTCACAAGCACTATTATCGAGTAAAGAGTGGCAAAGAATATATGATCATTGGTCACAAGGATCATTTCTTCCCTGATACCATTCTTTTCAATACACATGATGTAGACCCTGGTGATAAGTTGACTCAAAAATTAAACCTTGCGCCATTAGGCTTGAATGTCATTGCCTATGATAAAATTGACAAGTACTACAAGAAAAAAGAGCCCCTCAAGAATGTTGATATTCGCTTATGGGAATTAGATGAGGACAATAACAAGATTAGAGAAGTGGCTGCGGCTAGTTCCAAGCTCTATGATTATAGATTAGAAACTGGGAAAAAATATAGGATCATTGCAGATAAAATTGGTTATCAAGCAGATAGCTTAGATTTTAATACCCACACTTGGGTTGGTGGTCCCATTCTATTAAAAGAAATTTATTTAGACCAAGATCCTCCAGAAGAGTTTGATATAGAAGGCTTCCCTACCTTCTCTTTATTTTTTGACAATGATAGCCCAGATCCAAGAACCTTGGACACTTTGACAAGGAAAACCTACCCGATTACTTTAGAAGAATATGAGCGACAAAAAGCTTTATACAAAAAAGGGTATACTAGAGGTTTAACAGGAGAGCGAAGAATCATGGCAGAATATGAAATAGAACAATTCTTTGAAACGGAAGTCAAGAAAAGTTATACGCAATTTGATGAATTTACCCAAGCCGTGTTAGAAAGATTACGAATGGGAATGGGCTATGAAATCAAAGTGATTGCTTATTCAAGCCCGCTAGCTCCTGCACGATATAATCTAAACTTAAGTAAGCGCCGGATCAGTAGTATGGAAAATTACTACCGAACCTATAATAATGGCGAAATGGCCAAATATGTAGATAACGGTGCTATTGAATTCACCATGATTTCTCATGGAGAAGCATTAGCGCCAAGTTCTGTTAGTGATAATCCAAGAGATCGAAAGAACTCTGTTTTCAGTCCGACTGCCGCAAGAGAAAGAAGAGTGGTGATTATTGGTGTTGGAGAAAAGGAATTGGATTCTAGCGGAACAGATACTGGAGTCATTTCTAATTGATACTACCACAAGTTTGATTGTCTGATTGTTTGATTGCCTGATTGTTTTTTATAACTCTAACAATCCAGCCATCAAACAATCTTCTTCAAAGTAAACAGCTCTTTCCAATCAAGGCAAGTAAACAATGTTATTTAGTTTCCATGACATGTATATAGAAGGTGTTAATTCTTTAAAGAGTTTACCATTTCTATACAGCAATTGTACACAAAATGACTTGTTTTTTGCGAAATATCCTCCTAGGAATAGTTTTCTTATTCCTTGCCCTTCCTAGTGCTCAAGCCACCCACATTATTGGTGGAGAAATGAATTATACTTGTCTTGGTAATGACCTATACCAGATTTCCCTTACTGTTTACAGAGATTGTGATTTAGGAGAAGCCCTTCTTGATGATACTGCTTACGTAGCTATATATGATATGCAAGGTATATTAGTAAGAACCCTACCCATGCTCCTTAACTGTATAGATACGGTAACACAAGCAGATGATTGTTTATTGGTGCCTGAAAATCTTTGTGTTGAGACGACCACTTATATAGATACCGTTTCTCTGCTGCCTACAACAGGCGGCTATCACATTGCTTACCAACGCTGTTGTCGAAATGCAACGATTCTAAATATTATTGATCCACTGAATACAGGCGCTACTTATGATATCGTGCTGACCGAAGCCGCCATGTTAGCTTGTAATGCTAGTCCAAAAATTAAAGCTTGGCCACCCACTTTTATATGCGTTAATCGCCCATTATTATTTGACCATTCTGCCGAAGATAAAGAAGGCGACTCTTTAGTTTATAAATTATGCACGCCGCTAGATGGAGGAATTTCCTTGATTAATCCAAGACCTAGACCTGCATTCCCCCCGCCCTATGATTCCATCACATGGAGAGATCCGACCTATAGCTTAGCAAATTTATTAGGTGGAAAAGCATTAACCATTGATCCACAAACGGGTATATTGACTGGTACGCCTGCTATCACCGGACAATTCGTGGTGGGTGTATGCGTGGAGGAATATAGAAATGGCGTATTAATATCCGAGACAAGACGCGACTTCCAATATAATGTGATTCCTTGCCAAGATATTACCGCTGATTTTGATACGCCTTCTATACCGTGTGACAATTTCAATATAACACTTAACAATACTAGCCTTGGAGCTACTGACTACTTTTGGAAATTCTTGGATCAAGATCGAGTATTAGGGACGAGTAGAATGATGCATCCAAATTTTACTTTTCCACAAGAAGGTAGCTATACCATTCGACTCATTGTAGATGAAGGGACTACTTGCGTTGACTCCATGGATCGGATAATTAATTTACAATTAGAAGCTGGAGTTACAGATTTTGCAGTAGTATTAGATGGCTGTCAAGATAGTTTAGTCTTACAATTAAACGACCTAAGTACACAAGCAGGGGTAATCGCTACAGACTGGCGTTGGACGGTAAATGGGACGATTGACCAATTCGTTTCCACGGAAGCTAATCCTAGTTTTCTAATAAAAAATACCCAATCCTTTGATATTTCTTTAGCTATCCAAACAGAAAACGGATGTTTTTTAGAGGCACAAAAACAAACAAAGGTAGTAGTGATAAAGGATGCGGCAAGTATAAGTCCTCCAGATACGATCAATACCTGCGATAACAACTTGGTGGCCCTCAATCCAAACTTTGATCCGAGTTTAATCTATGATTGGTCTTTTCATCCAGAATTTCCTGATCCAAGTATCCCTAACCCAATCGTTGAGATCGACAGCCCAACTAAATATACCGTTCGCATCAGTGATAGTACAGGCATTTGTCAATTTGATAAAGTAGTCGTCATTGATACCGCTGCTTATATATCCAGTTTAGCAATAGCAACATCAAAGAGTTGTGATGGAAAAAGCCTCACTTTTCAAGCAAATCAAAAAGCCATCTTAGCATGGGATTTTGGAGATGGCGAGTCTGTTACTACCCGAAATAATGCGCCTGTTGAACATACTTACGCTCAAATGGCAGCATATGAAGTAGTCGTTACCGATATAACCCCTGGCAGATGCAAGGAACAAATCATACTCCCAATAAATACGAGCCCAGTAGTAATCCCAGATTTTACTTGGCGTGGAGCTAATTGTACAACTAGTTCTATAGAACTAATATTTACAGATGAGTCCACCCTACCCCAAGAAACAGGCTTGAGTTGGTTTTGGGAATTAAGTGATGGCAGCACCTCTACTTTGCAACATCCAAGATTTACCCTTAATGAAAATTCACCCACTACTGTAAGTTTAACCATTCAATCGAATAATGATTTAAATTGTAGTAGCACAAAAACAGTAATCATTCCTCCATTATTATTAGAAGAACCAAGGCTGGAAACCATTAGCACTTGCTCAGGAAACAGCATCGTATTAAATCCTAGCTACAATCCAAATTTACAATATGATTGGTCTGCAAATGAAGGAATTGCCGACCCTTTCGCGCCCAATCCAAGTGTATTCGTAAATACTCCCACTAGTTACCTAGTTCGTATAAGTGATAGCCTTGGCGTTTGTCAATTTGATAGAATTATAGCTATTGATACGACCAATACCACTCCTATCAATATAGAAACCATATCCGATTGTGATGGGAAGAGCATCACGTTCTTAGCAGAAGAAGCAGGTACCTACAATTGGAATTTTGGAGATGGAACACCTAGTGTAGAAAGCAAAGCAAGTAGTGTAGAACATCTCTACGACAGCTTCGGTACGTATGACGTGCGCATCCAATATACGCCTTCTGATGGATGCACTAGTACAGCCATACAATCGATTAATGTCTTAGCTGGGATTGAGGCCAACTTTGATTGGAGTGGTGAAAATTGTGCTGGTTCGAGTATAGATTTGGTATTAGAAGATCAAACAAAATCTACCCAAGGGCCTGTTGATACTTGGCTTTGGGAATTGAGTGACGGACGAACTTCCACTGAAACTAATCCTGTATTTGAAATTAATACACCAGAAGCCATTGAAGTAAAATTAAGTACCAGTTCCTCTAACAATCCTGGCTGCATATCTAGTATAGTAGTGACGATTCCATCACTCCTAATTGATCCTGGTTTATTACAAGATACCATCACTGGGTGTTCAGGAGAGTTAATCGCATTAAATCCAAATCCTATAATGGATTATGAATATGATTGGTCCAATAATGAAGGTTTAGATTTTTCTGACCCAAATAATCCCAAGGCACTCGTTGATGAAAACACCAGCTATACGGTCAATATTAGTAACGAATATGCTTGTAGTGCTACAAAAAATATACACATAGCAGCTTCCCCTAAAATAGAAATGGAGACTACTGAAGATTTCTACTTCTGTGAGCAAAACCTCCAAACAGAACTTTTTGCTTATAGTGATCAAGCCACGCACCAATGGTGGCTAAATGAAATGGGAGATACCCTTGGAACAGAACCAGAGTTACTGATTGAACTATCAC
>CALJIY010000172.1 GCA_937973945.1 uncultured Saprospiraceae bacterium
AAAAAATACTATCTTAGTCTTTAAAATATAATTATTTATCACATGGAAGAATTCTTACACTTTTTCGAAACGATGCCGAACTGGCAAAAGTTTACCTGGGTTTTTATTTGCCTTTCTTTTAATTGGATATTAGAAGCCTTGATGCCCTTGATTAGTAATGACTATAAGAAACTCAAACATATTGGGGTCAATATGGTATTTTTTGCGAGTGATTTATTAATTAATGTAGTCTTTAGTGCGCTTACCGTTGGTATTTTTGTATGGCTTGGCGAGAATAATTTTGGTATACTCAATCAAATTAATTTGCCTATATGGGTGGAATTATTGATCGCTATCATGGCCTTGGATTTATTTGCACAATATGGGATGCACTATTTATTACACCATGTGCCATTTTTGTGGAAATTTCATATGATTCATCATAGCGATACCCATGTGGATGCTACTACTGCAACACGACACCATCCAGGAGATTATGTAACTAGAGAGATTGCCGCATTAGTCGCTATTATTATTTTTGGAATGCCAATCGCCTACTATTTCTTCTATAGAATTATCACCGTCTTTTTTGCTTACTTTACGCATGCAAATATTACCGTGCCTCAATGGTTAGATCGACCATTGAGCTGGATTATTGTTACCCCTAATATGCACAAGTTTCACCATCATTTTGAGGTGCCGTGGACAGATACCAACTTTGGAAATATCTTTTCTTTTTGGGATCGGCTATTTGGTACCTTAGTATATGATGATCCTTCAAAAGTAAAATATGGTTTAGATATCTTAGATGATAGTAGAGACCGAGATATTTTGTATCAGTTTAAAATTCCTTTTGATAAGAGTATTAAGTCGGGGAATGTGCATGAGGGAGGCGCGTGAGCTAGACATTGTTGAACACAGAGGCACGGAGGCACAGAGGATTTTTAAATGATCATGATTTACATGTTATAATTTTTTAACGGTCGACCCTAAAGTACGTAGAGTTATAAATATTTACTCTGTGTCTCTGTGCCTCCGTGTTCAATACACTCCTTTACGAAGTAAACACTCCTAACCTCTAAAACCCCTGAATGGCTATTATCCGCTAATAAAAGACGCCACTTTTATACCTACCAAATTTCCTTCTTACCTACCTTTGTCTTACGCTAGATAAAGAAGTTGTTTAAAGAATAAGTACATTTCGTCCATTGAAAACGAAAACTATCTCTATTCTCTGCTCTCGCTTCTCTGTTCTTTAAAACCATACACCTATTCACATGCAACACAAGTACCTACTTATCAGCGCATTGCTATGCGTTCCATTCTTTTTAAATAGCCAATCTTTAGGATCTTCCATCATCGCAAGAGGTGGCATATCTATAGGAGGTCCAATAGCCTTTTCAGATATTCCTTCGGAGGCAACAGGTCAACCAGGATTAGGGCCCAATTTAAGTCTCCTATGGCGAGAACAATTTTATTCTAATTTTTCTATTTCGATTGGCATTGGCTACAGTGAAAAAGGAGCCACTTTTACCAGTCCTGTTAGTGGAAAATACGATGCCGCCAGAGGGATTTTAGGAGAGGAATTTCCAATCCCTTTAAGGATTGGTTATACTGGAATAGTGGATGGTGTTATAGAAAACCGATATTTAGATTTCCCGATTATCGCTAGTTATCATCTAAAGCAGTGGCGGTTTGGTTTAGGGTATCAATATTCTAAATTATTAAAAGGTAGTTTAACAGGACTAGTAGATGTCAAAGCATTGTTACTCACTTTTAAAGATCAAACATTTGACGAGTCTAGTCTTATCAAAAACAGAGAAAATGTAGGGATTGTTAGTATTGGCAGGCAAGTCTCTAATCGACTAAGTCTCTCCATTGACGCGACGATGAGTTTTGATAAATTAATGAATAAAGTAGAGGATGGTTTGATTAATCCTAGAAATACATATGTTCATTTATTGGTAGGCTTTACGCTGTTTGATATTCAGCGGGATAGTCGATATTTGAGGCCGTAGTGTGAGGTCAGGAGGCTATAATTTGTTTTTGAACACGGAGACACGAAGCACACACAGAGTTACATGAAATATTCTCTGTGCGCTCCGTGACTCTGTGTTCTAATAAAACTCCGTATCTCTCTTACCGCATGATCGTCACATCCCCACGAATGATCTCTCCCTCCGATATATCTAATCGAAGAATATAATAGTACGTACCTTCTGGAATATCGGTACCATCACTACCCGATCCTTGCCAATCATTGTTGTAGGGACTTACTTTATAGACGACATCTCCCCAACGATTAAAGATCACTAATTCACTTTGTGGATAATCTTCGATATATAATTCATCAAAGATTAACAAATCATTTAAGCCATCTCCATTGGGCGTAATCGCATTCGGATTGATATCTAAAGAATCTAATGCTTCTGGACGAACGACCAATCGAACCGTAGCATCTGCACATACATCCGAACAGGTAGCACTACAAATTTCATATTGAAAATCCTGCCTAGTTGGTCGGTCTGGTAAGTCAAAAGAATAGACACCTTCTGCCACTTTATTCAAAATAGAAGAAGTAGGCTCTCGTATAATATTGATCGCAAAGTTATCTGTATTCGGTTGGTCGTTGCCGACTAAGTCGAGTTCTACTGTTCCTGATCCAACGATATATTCAAAATCATCCGCTACGGCTACTGGTAAAGTAAGGGCATTGATGGTCACCGTATCTGAAGAAAAATCTGGACAGTCATCCGATGATAGGGTCCATACAAATTGATTTTCTCCTGCGGAAAGATTGGCTACAGTAGTCAACGGATCGTTGGCATCTAACTGTCCACCGTTAATCACCGTCCATGTACCCGTAATTCCGTCTGTGACTAGGTCAGCAGATAGCGCGGCATCTCTTCCACAAACTTCTATATTATCTCCTGCTTGTGCAACAGGCAATATGCCATCTGAGGCGATTACTACGGCATCTTCTACTCTACAATTATTGGTCGTATCTGTAATGACTAAAGTATAAGTCCCACCGAGATTTATTTCTGGCATCAAGGTATTTGCACCAGAAACAATAGACCCATCATTAGTGGTCCATTCAATCACTAGATTTTCATACGAGGAAGAATTACTAGCATCAATAGTCATCTGTTCATTACAGGTTATTCTAAAACCTTCTCCTGCATCTATTTCTGGAAGTCTTGCCGTATTGGTTACCACTACTGTCGCTTGATCTTCGCAACCATTATTTGCTGTAAGGGTAAGAATATAAGTACCAGCAGAATCAACTACTAAACTTTTAGTATCGGCACCAGATATAATATTTCCATCTAGGGTAGTCCATTCTATAGTTGCCGTATTGGTACCATCTTCGGTGATAGAATTTTCAGCATCCAAAATAATCGTATTCTCATTACAATCTAAAGATCGTTCCGTTTCTTCTATAATGGCAGCAGGAGAAAAAACAGTAGTGGACACTACTGCGTCATCTGTAGCGGTACAACCAGATATTTCATTCGTTACGACTAAGGTATAAGTGCCTGGTTGACTAACCGTAGGCGTTAAACTTGTTTCATCACTAATAATTTCTCCATCTGTAGAAGTCCACTGATAGTTAATGCCATCGCCACTAGTAGAATTTAAGGCATTCAATTGAAATGCTTCTACAGCGCAGCCTTCTAATGGAAAATCACTTCCTGCATCCGCTTCAGGAAAGTCCTTATTTTCTGTTACTTCAACAGTACCAGAACCCATACACTCCCCTGCTTCATCAATAACCGTTAAGCGGTAGGTGCCAGGCTTCGTAGCCGAATAGATAATTTCATTTGTAAGCACTTCCTCTTCTTCCTCAAACCGCCATTCATAAAGCAACGCATTACCTGTGGTGGAAGAAGATGCACTGCCATCTAAAAGCACTGTATCTTTTTGACAGGTTAGTTCCTCTGCAAATCCAGCCTCAGGAAAGACCCCATTTTCTGGATCTGGATTGATAATGGTACTAAAAGTCTTAGAACAGTTATTTGCCGTATTGGTTACCTCTAAGAAGTAAGCGCCTACTCCATCAACTTGTGCAGTTAGACTATTGACATCACTACAAAAATTTCCTACATCCGTCCTCCATGCATAGGTAAAATCACTACCTGTATCATTGGTCTCTACTTGTATCTCCACACAATCTGCGGTACAACTTATCGTCTGTATAGCTGGTATCACAAGTTCAGGTAGTGTGGTATCTCTTACTACTTGCACCCTTGCTGTATCGGCGACACAAGCATCGTTTTCTGAATTCACTACAATAAATAAATATTCCCCAAGCGTACTAACAGCAGCGGTATCTTCCTCTGAAATAGGAACACCATCCACCGTCGTCCAAGTGTATTCAAATTTAGCACCCTGAGAAGTTCCATCCAGACCATCATTAATAGAGCGTAATACAGTTCTTGTTTGATTACAACCAATAAATGCTTCTTCTCTGACCTTTGCGACCGGTAATTCTGTATCCGCAAATACTTGTACCTCATCTCTGCCAGAACAACCTGAAGGTCTGTCTGTAATTTCTAAAAAATAAGTCCCTACTTCAGTAACGGTAGGATTTAAAGAGTTTGGATTTGTAATAGGACTATCAGATGTCCACTCAATAGCCAGATTTCCAGCATCTTCATTAAGCATTCTGACATCTAATGTTACATTATTATCTTCGCATCGAAATTCAACATTATCTCCTGCATTGGCAATGATAGTAGGTTTAAACTCACTAATCAACACCTCATCAGAATTCCCACAACCATTACTTAGATTATTTATGGAAAAAGTATAGATGCCTCCTTGTTCTACAACTAACTCTAATGGATCTGCCCCTGTTAAAACCTCTCCATTATTATTGGTCCAACTAAAATCCCATTCGTCCCCCTCAACGGAAGGAGCCGCAGATAGGGTGACTTGTGACGTATTGCAAGTAATATTATCGTTATCTTTTGTTAGGGTGACCGCAGGTTTGGCAGAGCTAATAATTTCTAAGGTATCTGACCCCATACAACCACTAGGATTGGTAACCGTAAAAATATACGTACCTAAACCTACAGCAGTAGCTCCAAATCCTGATTCTGAAAAAGGCTTAATCTCTCCACCATTGATTGCCGTCCATGTTGATTGAACCACACCGCTATTAGAGCCTTGCGGGTCTACAAAATTTCCTAATAATGCCGTTTCTAATAAATCTGAATTATCACAGCCAACTTCTATAGTGTCTCGCCTTTCACTATCTGCGAATACATCAGGTATTCTCGTATCATTTAGCGTTATCACTCTACATTGGGTTTCTATTTGGTTAATGGCAGAACTACTACTAGAAATGGTTAAGCAAATAGAATCTACCGTTCCCGGAATAAATTTTACTGGTAAAAGAGCTTCGTTAGATTGCAAAAAAGTTTCTTGTCTATTATCCAAAGACCAGACATAAGCATATCCGTCTTGTCCGCCTGCGATGGTCACATTAGTTCTCCCTTCTGTTTCACAGGTTGGTGGTATTATTTCAAAAGATTCAATTCCAAATGTAGTGATACATATTTCTGATCCTTGTCCTTCGATACCTATATTGTCGCCAGAAATTGGATCATTAGTTATTTCTGCTAATTTTATATTTCCTTGTAAGGCTTCCAATGAAGCTGGAAACTCTATATCTGTACATGCGCCTATATCTCCTATTGTTGTAAAGCATAAGTCAAATATGACGGAGTTGTCATCCAGACTTAGTGACTCCAAGTTTGCATTATCAAACCAACTGACAGATAACTGTCCTAAAATTTCTTTATTTATAGTAAAACTACCATTGTTAATACCCGGAAGTTGAATATTAGTAAGGCTATCTAGTAGTAAAACAGTAGAGTCCCATTTAACTAGTATATCTGCACTTACAATATCTTTAAAATCATTCACCCTTACAGGAACACAAACAGATGTATTCCGAGGTAGGTTATCCATTCGTTCTGTAGAGAAAGTAACGGGATTATTATTTCCTGCTGTAATAACGACCAATCCATTTTCTGAAGTCGACGTCAATGGTTCATTCCCAATTAAAAAAGGTTGCTCTGTTCCTGTTTCTGAAAATATAATCCCACTATTACTTCCTTCTGTCCCGATTGCCGTGAAACACACAGACAATAAAACTGCTTTTCCTTGTAAACTTTCTGAAGGTGTAGTAGCACTACCCCAATCAATAAGAATTTTCCCATCATTAGCAGTAGTAGCATCTACATTGATATCATCAAAAGCTTCTGATTGTATTCCATTAAATTGTAATACATTCACATCCCACAAAACAGGAAATTCAAAGGCAGTAATACCCGTAAAAT
>CALJIY010000173.1 GCA_937973945.1 uncultured Saprospiraceae bacterium
TTTTCTTTGGTTTAACAATGTGTGTTTCATAAAATTTTAATGGTTTGAATAATTAATAAAATCGGTTTAACTAGTTCTACTTAGACAAGTAGAAGCAAATTCTCTTATATATTTTTAAGATCGAAAGTGGTATCTCTTCAAACCAAACTATACCTCTCGATCATAGCGTCAAATCAATAAATGAAGGGTCGCCTAATTGATGTAGGCGACCTTCTTTTTCATAGGATTACAAAATGTATTTGGATTGTTATATCACATAAGAATTCTAGCTCTAACACTGTAACTACAGCTTAGAAGAAAGTTTTCTTTAAAAATGTTAACTGGATAAAATTTGTAAGAATTGGTGCTTTGAATTAGTGGCAAAAAGTAGATTCAGGTTGGCAGCGTACTGTCAGATACCTCCGCCAACCTTGAATCACTCTAACATGATAATAAACCACTTATTATAATTAAATCACACTTATATGCGCTCTTGAGGCATGATGCCTAATTGGACAATAGGTAGCGAAAAGACTCACCCCTCCCTTGTTATTGAAGTGTACTTCAATATTTAAGAGATCAATTTTTAAGTATAAAAAATTGGATATCAGTTGCTCATAGTATGCCTGCCATCAGGATCATCAATGGAAATCAGATCTAATGAAATGGCTATACCTTACGAAGTCTTTTCGACTCCTATCATCTTAAAATTAACTGGTGTAGAAAACTGGTGTAAAAAATACTGGTGTGCATGAAGGGAAGTACCCTTGGAATATAAAAAATAACTGGAAGATTAAACTAAAACTTGATTTGTTTTACATTACTGGAAAGTTCAATATCTATGCCAGAAAAGACTTATTATGATTTTTAAGTATTTGTAAATCAGTCATTTATATTAATAAAAAATATAATATGAAACATATTAAATAAAAATTATATTCTTAAATCCCTATAAAAAAGAGATTTACAATATTTGTATTAAAAATAAATATAATATAACAGAATTAAGAAAAAATACAAAATATTTACTATTCTTTAATGTGTTCTATTCTAGATAACTTATCAAATAAAGGTAGTCTCATAATTACCAACTAAAATGACAGTGGGGAAGAATACCCTTATCCTTAAAACAATAAAAGCCAACTATCCCGCTGATAATTGGCTTTTAATTTATAGCTTCTGTTTATTTCTTTTAACGTCTAATTTCAAATTTTCAAAAAAGACCGCAAGAAGGCTAATTTTCATAGCCTCCTTGCCCGTCTCATTACCATCACCTATTTTACAACCTTAATCTTTTGTCTCGTTTGGTCTTTGATGTCGCAATAAAAAAAAGACCGCAAGAAGACTACTTTCATAGCCTCCTTGCCCGTCTCATTACCATCACCTATTTTACAACCTTTTATTTTTTGTCTAATTTGGTTTTTTAAAGTCCTAATGAAAAAAGACCGCAAGAAGATTACTTGCATAATCTTCTCGCCCGTCTCATTACCATCACCTATTTTACAACCTTAGTCTTTTGTCTCTTTGATCTTTTTGAAGTCAAAAAATATAAGTACGAGAAGGTCAACATCTAAATCTTAAAATCTACTAAATCCTACGAATCCTAGTATGTTTTACAACCTTAATCTTTTGTCGCTTTGGTCTTTTTGAAGTCAAAAAATATAAGTAAAAGAAGGTCAATATCTAAATCTTAAAATCTACTAAATCCTACGAATCCTAGTATGTTTTACAATCTTTAATCTTTTGTCGCTTTTGGTCTAAGAGTCACAGTGAAAAAAAAGACCGCAAGAAGATTACTTGCATAATCTCCTCGCCCGTCTCATTACCATCACCTATTTTACAACCTTTTTTGTTTATGAGCTTATCTGCTCTTTTACTTTCTATGCAAAATAATAGATCAGGTAAAGACAGTCGGAAGGTTGCCGCGAAGCAACCAACCGACTTAGTCCTATTACCATCACCTATTTTACATTTTGTAAGTCTTTATGAAGAAACCAGCGTTCTGGTCCGTTTAGCAATAATGGCTAGGATGGTAAGGAATGGGACAATTGCCCATTCCTACATCCAAGGGATTACTATTTGTACATAGTTTGTTTTTGCTTGTCCTTATTTTTTCAGCGATTTGAGCGCGATCAATTCGCTTGTAATAGCATCATTTTTTTCACTAATCTTTGTTCTGGTGTTGTTAACACATAGTACAACAGTCCTCCATTGGTAGTAAGGTCACTAGAAATGTCTACCTCCTGATAGCCTTGACTAGCCTTGTAGTGGACTACTTTTAATAATGTCCCATCTGTATGGTAGATTGCTAAACTAGCAGGTGCTTCATTCGGCAAATAAAAGCTAATCGTAGTCTTTGAAGAAAAGGGATTCGGTTGATTTTGGAATAGTATCGCTTCCTGAGCACTTACCTTTTGATCCAAAAAGTTTAATTCAACAGGATGTATTTGATCCGTTGGATCATATATTTCCGCGGAAAATAAATCCTCTTCTATGCTTACTATTTCACTCAATGTGCCCGGTCGAATAGCGGTAAAATTGAATTCAAAAAGAGACGCTCCCTTGACAAGAAGGTGTTCATTAATATCCTCCCAACTAGTTAAAAGTAGCCCATTAGTAGCATTGCTAGTACCTATGTTTTGCGCGGACAGATTACTAATACTTCCTTTCTTGTATCCATCATAACTTAATATCGTCGGATCAAATTTAAGGGCAAATTGAAATCCTGTTATAGCTTCTAAGTCTTTGACAGAAAATGCTACAGAAACTTGTTCTCCTGCTTCAAAAGAATAATCTTCCGTTTCTATTGCAATCTTATCTGCCTTACTTCTTGCAGTACTTGTTTGTAATCCAACAGATACCGCAGAACCATTTAAATCTCCAATCTTAATCGCTATAAATGCCATGTTCACCATTTCTTCCGCATTCTTATTGACTACGATAGATTCTGGGAAACCTTCACTAAGTGGATTGTCGATAGGGAATTCAAAATCAGCTGGCACAAATCTCCACGAAGTATTTTGAGGATACGCATCATATATATTCAAAATCAACTTTCTCAATTCCACCATATCAAAAGAAGTAATCGTACCTGATTGATTGATATCAGCCGCAATCAATTGATAGGGAGAGGTTAGTTGTTCTAGTTTTAGAATATGCTTTCTCATGAGTAATAGATCATAAGTCGACACTCCATTTAATGGATTAAAATCTTTTCTTGGAGTTACGGTATATTCATTAGTTTTAGGTAAATCTAAAAATTGAAAACCGCCATCTATTTTTGTTTTATAAGGACTTCTTTCTTCATACGATAAATGCACCTCGACGTCCATAACAGATACTCCATTAACTGTAGCAATTTTTCCAGAAATTCCAGTCATCGATTCTTCCTCTTCCAAACCATTCCCACACACATTGGAATTATCTTGGATGATAACATTTGTAATACAGAAATCCGCATTACTTTCTGCATCGGTCACCCATACCTCAACCGCCTGTGAACCTAAATGATTACAATCAAATACAAGAGCCTCATCAAAAGGAATCGTATCGTCATTCGGATCATATCTACGAATAGTAATTGCTAAATCATCTGCTGGTGAGCAATTGTCGTAACTCTTTTTATCTAAATCATTTGACCAAACTTCCACCATTGCTGGTGTAGTAGCCGTCGCAGGCATTAAGGTTACAGATAATGCACCTAAACAAACGGGCGTTGGTTTTTTCGTATCTTTTACGGTGACGGTGATCTCTTGTGTAGCAGCATTACCACATCCATCTAAAGCGGTATAAGTCATGCTATAGCTACCTGGCTGAACATCAGGGAATGGTCCATAGCCAGTACCTAAATCTCCTTGCACCGTTACATCAACATTAGGGCTACAGTCTTTTGCCATAACGGATGATAATTCTACAATAGCGCCACAATCTGCGCCATCGGCATTCACTGTTATATCTTGAGGTATCGTCTCAAAGGTGGGTGCTTCTTGGTCTAGTATTTTAATGATTTGGGAATACTCGTATCTGCCTATTCCATCAGGCGAATTTACATCATAACTACACCAATCAAGTACCGTCCAAGTACGAACAATTTTATAACATGCTGGTGGTTCTATACTTAATACTAAGTCTTCATAACTAGTAGCAATAAGTTCGCAAGTTTTTGCGCCTAAAATTTCAGGCTCACCAAATCCTGCTGGCAAATCCTCTGGTAGTAAACTAGTACCTTCTAAACATTCTGTAGATTCATAATCTTTAGGCCATATAATTTGGTTACCATCTGAATTCCAAGGGGTTTGATTATCAATCGTAATTGTTTGTATACAAGTAGCAGTAAGGCCTTCTTTATCTATTGCATTCCAAGTTCTAGTGATACTGCCTCGTCCACAATTATCTAAGTCTGTTGCCTCCTTGTAAGTCAAGTCAAAATCACAATTATCAGAAGCCGTTGGTGCACCAAAAATACTTAAGTCACTATAATCTGTTTCACAATCAATCGTCTGGTTAGTCGGGCAAGAAATACTTGGTTGTACTTTGTCTTGAACAATGACTTCCACCATGCAAGAATTAGTATTTGCATAACAATCAGTTGCTTCTAATACCACCATAACTGTAGCACCTATATCCGCACAATTAAAAGAAACATTCGTACTGAATGGAACATCAGGTGTATCCATTCTTCTTATTAGTGTTGTTTCTAAACAACAATTATCAAAAGTGCCATTATCAAAAGATTGCACATAAGCAGAAGAAGCTCCATCACTGGTAATAGAAATAATCGTTCTGTCTTCACAAATTGGTGTTGGCGGAATACCATCTGCTACTGTTATTTGTAAAGTTGCAGAGCTTGCATTTCCACAAGCATCAATAGCACCATAAGTAATCGCATGTGTACCTACTGGCACATTATATATCATCCCACCATTCGTCGCCAAATTTCCAAAAGAAGATTGAACACTAACAGCAATCGTATTAGAACAAGCATCAGCTATATTTGCAGCAGGTAATGCTACTGTGGCTTCACATTCATTGGTATTAGTTGATACCGTAAAGTCTGCAGGTAGGCTAATTGCCGGACCTTTATTATCTTCTACTTTTATTATTTGTACTTTATTGACCACTTCAGAAGAACACCAATTAACTACCGTCCATGTTCTCAACACTTTATAAGTGCCTTCACAACTCTGGACAATTTGGTCTTCGTAGGTTGGGATTAAACGACAGGGTCCATTGTTTTCAATGACCTTTCCATTGATGGTAGGCACACCAGTATAAGCAGGTAATAAAGTATTCGGATCTGCTGCCACCACTTCACAATCCAAAGCTGCTAGTTCTAAACCATCTAAGTTTGCAGGAAAAACGACTTGACTAATAGAAGGTTGAGCAATAGAAATTATTTGTGTACAAAAATCTCTATTCCCTCCAGCATCCGACACAATCCATTTTCTAGCAATCTGAGCAATCGGGTTTCCACAATTTAAATCGGTAAACGTATCTTCATAAGAAAAGGAAACTTCTGAGCAATCTGTTGCATGGGCACTTCCTGTTATTGAAGGCTCTGCAGTAGCTGTACAAGCAATCGTTTGATTGGGAGGGCAAGTTAATTTTGGTAAAATCTTATCTACTAATTTCACATCGGTCCAACAAGCATTTCCGGTAGCCCAATGTTTGGCTTTAGCCCGGATGGTTCTGCCTACATACTCATAAGGTATCGTTGGGCTAGTTGGCAACTCTTGATCATACTCATCAAACACGACAATTTTAAAGCCCCAACTCCCATTAGGCGAACAGGTACGAGAGTTATCCCCATCTTCCAATATCATATCATAAAAAATCGTCGCCTCACAATTGATACCAATTGACACAGAAATATCATCATTACATATCATCGTACAATAGGCTTGTGCATTTACGGGCAGTACACCTGGTAGAATAATCATCAACAGCGTAAGCAGAATAGCAGAGGGGGTGAGTCGCGTAATTTTGTTAAATACTGTTAGGTAAGAACACAGGGCGTCCGTTCCCACAGTAGCACCAAAAGGTGTCCATGGATTGTTCATGTTTTTTTTGTTTTTGTTTTTTACTGATCTGATGTGTTCTCCTTAGGACCGCAAAAAAATACACCTACTAGAATAGTAGCGCAAATAACTTATGCAGCAATAAGGAATCGGTTTTGGGAATAGCTACCATCAAACCAAACGGTTTTTGGAAATAGTTATTCCAGTGTTTCGCGACAAGGAGATTACGTGCGTTGTAGGTATCGAAATTACTAAAAAGATATAATCGATTAACAACACATTTAAGCTCATTACTAGCGCTTAACAATGTCTTTCATTCTGTAGAAAACAATAAATTGATTGCACAGAATGGACGCCCTGATTTTTAACAAATTGGTAAATTAAAGTTCAATGCAAAATGCTATTGCTATGATCCATAGCAATATTTTTTGACAGCGTATGCGATCAAACAAGTTGAACCTTAGAGAAAGGAGCAGGATAAAACAAGCTAAATTTTAGTTGTTGGACCAGCCTTGAAAATGTGAGAAATGAAGACTTCAGGAATCTGAAGTACAGGAGTAGATATACGAAGTGTAATGTTTTAATGTTCACGGTTTCTGAATTTTGGATAAAGGATTGTTGTTTCTATCTTAGGTGACTTTTAACACCTTTCTTTTTGTTCTAATTGCATGACAAAAGTATATCATATCAAAATAAGAAGCAAGTGATATATTTTAAAATTCTATTATTTTACATTTACTCCTTCTTTTTAGAAAGTATTATTTGCTACTAAAAAACTGATTTACAGTATCTTATAAAGCGAAATGCTTAATAATAGCATTTCTATTAAAAAAGCCCCCCTTCAAATAAAATGAAGAGAGGCCATCCCAAAAACCGATTTAAGTATATGTCTTAATTTCAATATTGAAAGATGAAGTAAAAGATTTTGTTTACTTTTTTAGTACTTCATTTTACAATAGGAATACTTTTCTATTTTCAGGATTTTCCTTTTTTAGTTTTCTAATTCTTTAAATTATAATTGGCCTTGATAAGTTTAAAAAATGGTGAATGATAAATGGTGAATGTTAAATTACCCGATGCTGACCTAGGTATAAGTCAACGTTTAAGAATTTACCATTTACCATTCATCATTTACCATTAGTAAGAGCGCGCATAAAATGCACGCTCTTAGTAACTATATTATTCGATGATAATCATCTTCTTAGTAGCTACATTGTCAGCAGACTCTAATTGGTAGTGAAGTACACCAGTTGCACCCAATTCCTTAGCGTTTAAGCTAATTTGGTTGTAACCTTTCGCGTAGTCAGCAGTAACTGAC
>CALJIY010000174.1 GCA_937973945.1 uncultured Saprospiraceae bacterium
AACAATCTTAGGTGGCTTGGAAGAAGATATTTCCATTATTATATTTATAAAAAACTACAGAGATCGAAGCGTAGCAAAAATTCCTGTATAACTCATATAGCTCATCAAGAGGGCAAAGAGTAAAATAGCCCCTAATATCAAATTTAGGCCCAATGAAAATTTATGTTCTTTCATTTGACTACTTTCATTGCCTAAGTAAATAATACTCGCAACGGTGGCAGGTAAGACTAAAGCACCAAAGGCTTGGGAGAGTATCATAATCGCAATTGGTTTGGCATTAAAGATAGGAACTACCAAACCCAAAAGAGAAACAACAAGCGCAAAAACTCTATAATTAAATCTTGTCAGATCTCCTTTTCTTTCGTAATAATCATCTAACATCCAAGGCAATAATGCTACATTAGGAAATTGAGAGGACACGCCTGCCGCTACTAATCCGAGCGTAAAAATAGCTACACCAAATGCTCCAGCAAAAGGTTCTAGTAGACCAATTAATTCCGATACTTTAGTTAGCGTTACTCCTTTTACATGAAGCGTACCTGCGGCAGCGGCCATTATCGCTGCACTTACAACAAACATTAGAAAACCAGAAAACAAGGCATCCTTTCGTTGCAATTTAAGGTCTTCCATCGTCCAGCCTGCTTCTTTTACTAAAGTGGACCTTAGAATAAATAAACCTGAAAAAACGGTTGTCCCCACCATAGAAGCAATTACTAGAAAGGCACTATTATTTGTTCCAGTATCTGGTATATTAGGAATCATGCCATTCGCTAATTCCATTAAGGGTGGCATTAACAAGAAAAAATTTATTAAAAAACAGATCGCCATAATACCTACAATGACGGCTAATATCTGCTCAAATAATTTAGTGCTTCCTTGCAAAAATAGGAGGTAGATAATACTGATAAAGAACCCTGCAAAATAGATGGATGGAATGCCTTCTGTTACAAAATTTTTAGACCATTCGTAACAGACATCTGCAATAATCCCCATTACACCAATGGAACTACCGCAAACATTAGCTGTCAGCGTTACAACAAAAAACATGGCTGCTGCTGGATGTATTCTTTTTTTGATAGCGGCGAGAGTCGTTTCGCCAGTGACTAAAGTATATTTTCCGAATAGGTTGATTAAAAAAACGGTGATCGCACAAGATAGGAATATGGTCCAAAGCAGAGACATTCCATAGTCTGCCCCTGCTTTTGCCATAGCAGTTACACTACCTGTTCCAACGGTGAAGCCAAACAGGAATATACCCGGTAAGAGGGATTTTAGGAGTTGTTTTGTTTTGGATAGAAGCATTTATATGTTAACTTCAATACATCAGTTTCAATTTCAAATTTTCCTCGACTATTATTTTTCCAGAATTGGTAATTGTATTATCGCTATGCGTATTATTCTTTGCTCCCCATAATAAAGCGACTAGCTTTACATCATTGTCTGTAAAAGTATTTTTGGAAATATCCACATTGATAATTCCTCTAGTATTTAATAGAATGTTATTTTCTTCTTCCTCTCCACAATTAGTAAAGGAGCTATTGGTAATAGTTAAGTTTCCACCTATCGTAGATTCATCATAGCCTCCTCTATAATAATCAATAACGTTGCTTTTAACATTTCTAAACTGACACTTATCAATTGTTATAAATTCTGCATTATAGTCCCCTTTATCATTTGTTTCTTCTGATAATTCAATACCATTTTGACAATTCTTAATCATGGTATTGGCAAAAACAATGGCGTCGGCGAAAGATCCTTTATAGGCTTTTAATACATAATCGAAATTACTGATCGCTACCTCTTCTAGGGTCAAGTTGTAATGATTCGACATATTCTCTTTTAAGGTCGCAAAGGTATACTGGCTATTATTTCCATCTAAAATCAAATACTTTAAAGTCAAGTTCCCATTAGGTTGCAGGCTGAAAAGAGGCGTCTCTTTTTCTCCAACATATCGAATAGTCACTTTCTGTGCTTTTGATTTAATCGTGATCGACTTATTGATAATCAAAGAAGAATTCAATTGATATTCTCCTGCCATTAATTCAATAATGTCTCCTGATTTAGCCATTTCAATTGTTGAGGCTAATTCTCCTGCTTTGTCCGTTACTACATGTGTTTCTGGAACTATTTCCGCTTGCTCATTAGAAAACCAAGTCGCCCCATATTGGTTTTTATTTAGAATATTGGAAGGTGCGCCTGTTGAAGAAACCATTGCCCCAACCGCATTATTTTCTGTTCTGCTATTACCAAATATATCTTTATCTATCTTATCAAATTCAAATCCTTCATAAAGATCTGCATTGTCAGGAATAACGGAAGGCGCAAAGATATTTTCCGATACTTCTGTCGTTTTCATCGCAGCTGTCTTCAAGCCATCTTGTGCATTGAAAGATACATTTTGATTAACGATGATATTATTTTTAAATTTGATTTTATCGATTTTATCGTGTGCAACGATGGGTTGGTCGTCTCCCACTTCATTATAAATCAAATTATTGGCAACGGTTGTTCTAATTGGTACAGCCGAACGAATTTCTGATTTAGGCAATACATCTTTTTGGCTAATATTTGTACCTACACCAAATTGCAAAGGAGATTTACAATTGACCCATGTATTATGAGCGACTACTACATCTGTTACTTGATTATATCGATTTAAAGGAGATTTAGGAATACCATTCATCACTGCTAAAGGGCTTCTAAAACTTTCTCCTTTCAGGTTGTAAAAGTAGTTATTCGTTACCCAATGTCCTGTATTAATTAATCGAATACCGCCAACATTTGAGTTTTCATCACCGATAAAATAATTACCATCAATATAACAGTAATTGCCATGTCTAGTAACTAAAGAGCCTTCACATTTATAGAAGACATTATTTCTAAATTCATTGAAATTGGTCTTACTAGAAATCACCTCTACTTCCCCATTACATTTTTCAAATAAATTATCGGCGATGATCGTATAACTAGGCGACATAGAAGTCCCGCTATTCCCTATTTGAATGGTTTCAGCACTTGGTCCTCCTTTTCTTGGCCTTGGACCAAAGTGGTTATTGACAATTTGGTGGTAGTTATTAATACTTTCATTGCCTTTTATACTTACCCGAACGGTTGGCCCTTTATTCGTTTTTCCAGCTAGATAGGAATGGTCTAATTGATTATGTCGTCCCCAAAATTCTACC
>CALJIY010000175.1 GCA_937973945.1 uncultured Saprospiraceae bacterium
TAAACCCTTTCTTTTTTCGCTCTTCCAAAGGTAAATTTTCAATTAACTCCTTATGGGCTTCAAAATCTGTTTTTTTTTCCTTTGCTACTAATTCTAGTAGGTTTTCGAAGTATTTTTTTTCGTTTATCATATCTTTTACTATAGAAGTTGTTTAAAATTGAATTGATGCATTATTTGCAAGTCATTGATTCCTAGGGCATCCCATCCGCAAGCGGTTCGCTTTGCGAATTCATAGCTTTTTTGATTCCCGTAGCTAAGGCTACGAAAATAAAAAAGAGCTTTGTACTAAGAATCAAGCACTTACAACTAATTGCAGAATACATTCTTAAACAACTTCAGAGTCGTAACTATTCTAATTGTAAGTTCGTCTTTAAGTGGAGGATAAGTTTATCAACATAGTATCCTATCTATTAGAAGTCAACGACATTATCGTACAAAAGTAGGATGTTTTATGGGTTGTTTTATTTTTTTGTATCATTGATAAATAAACTAGTGCCTTTTACATTAAGTTAATAAATATATTTGGATCAAATAACAACAGAAGATTTTTCTGAAGAGCAGCAGGAAGTCTTAAAATCAATAAGAGTTTCTAAAATAATTCTGCCTATCTTAATAGGGATCGCCGTTGTAGGGTATTTACTATGGCAGCAGTTCGATCCTATTGCTTTTTCTAAAATTAATTGGAATGGGCATACCTTATTTTGGATTGCTGCTTCGATTATTTTATTAATTGTACGGCATATTGCCTATGCCACTCGATTAAGAATACTATCTGGAGGGGAATTTAGCTGGAAAAAGTGTGTGGAATTGATATTTATCTGGGAGTTTAGTTCTGCGGTTTCTCCTACAAGTGTTGGTGGTACCGCAACGGCCTTATTTGTGTTGGCACAAGAGAAATTATCTGCAGCAAAAACGACTACGCTGGTCATATATACCGCAATACTAGATACCATATTTTTTGTAGGCACCTTACCTATTTTGTTGGTGTTATTTGGACCAACCGTGATTCGGCCCAATTTGTCATCTTGGAGTAATTTAGATGGCTGGGGCTATGCTTTTGTTGGTGCGTATATATTAATGGCAAGTTATGGAACTTTATTTTTTTACGGCTTGTTTATCAATCCCAACCAGTTAAAGCGCTTTCTGAGTTGGATTACAAGCTTTAGGCTATTGAAACGCTTTCATGAAAAAGGAGTTAAATTAGGAACAGATATAGTGGTAGCTTCCAAAGAGATGAAGAATGAGCGTTGGCCATTTCACATATCTGCCTTTTTAGCAACAGCCACTGCCTGGTCTTGTCGGTTTTTACTACTTAATTGCCTGATTATAGCTATTGTAGATCAAACATCTACAGATTTTTATACGCAAGCTTCCCTTTATGGTCGATTAGAGACCATGTTTGTTATAATGGCATTCAGCCCAACACCTGGTGGAGCAGGTTTTGCAGAGATCGTTTTTGGTGGATTTTTGAAAGATTTTGTACCAGAGGGCATTTCGTTAATTATAGCATTTATGTGGCGAGGACTTACCTATTATGCGTATCTAATAGCTGGCGTTGTTGTTGTGCCTAATTGGGTAAGAAACTTAATAAATAGACGAAAAGCAGCGAAGTAGCAAAAAATTATAAATGGCTTTATCTTTGCACCCAAAGCACTAACCAAAAAAAATCGTATTTCCTAATAGTAACTATCAAATTACAAATAGTTACACAAAATTGAATAGCATGAAAGTTGCTGTTGTAGGCGTTACAGGATTAGTAGGCACAGTGATGTGTCAAGTATTAGAAGAACAAAAATTCCCAGTAACAGAATTTTTGGCGGTAGCCTCAGATCGCTCTATTGGAAAAGAAATTACTTTTAATGGAAAAAAATATGCCTGTATAGGTATGGCTACAGCCGTGTCAGAACGACCAGATATAGCTATCTTTTCTGCGGGAGGAAGTGTTTCTAAAGAATGGGCACCGAAGTTTGCAGAAGTGGGTACAACGGTAGTAGATAATTCTTCTGCATGGAGAATGGATCCAACTAAAAAATTAATTGTACCGGAAATTAATGCTGGGGAATTAACAGAAAATGATAAAATTATTGCCAACCCAAACTGCTCGACGATTCAAATGGTAGCAGCGCTAGCGCCACTACATAATGCTTTTGGAATCAAGCGTTTAGTAATTTCTACCTACCAGTCTATTACAGGCACAGGTGTAAAGGCAGTAGAGCAATATGAATCAGAAAAAGCTGGAAAGAAGCAATTACCAGATGAAATGGCCTACCACTATCAAATTCTAGATAATTGTTTACCACATTGTGATATATTTTTAGACAACGATTACACCAAAGAAGAGATGAAATTGGTGCATGAAACTAGAAAAATCCTAGGAGACAATACTTTGGGAATCACAGCAACAGCTGTACGTGTACCTGTCCAAGGCGGCCATTCTGAGTGTGTAAATGTGGAATTTCACAAACCTTACACTGTGAAAGAAGTAAAGAGTATCCTAGAGGCAACGGATGGAGTAATCGTTCAAGACGATATTAAAGCCAATAAATACCCAATGCCATTGTATGCAAAGCACAAAGATGAGGTCTTTGTAGGAAGAATCAGAAGAGATGAGTCTGCGGAAAATGCCTTGAATCTTTGGATTGTAGCAGACAATTTACGTAAAGGGGCGGCAACAAATGCAGTACAAATTGCACAATATTTAGTAGCGAAAAAGCTAGTAGGAGCACAAAAAATAACTGCTTAGTACTGGTTACTATAGTTTAATATATTAATAATTTGGTAATTACTAATATATATTGTTAATTTTACGTAACAGGTAAGCTGTTTTTCAGTATCTACTTTCAGACCTCTTGAAGTTAAATTTTCCTGTTTCTAGGAGAAATTTGAACTAATGCACCTATAAGAAAGAAGCATTATTATTTTGGACTTAGGCTTCTTCCTATAGTAGCTCATAGAGATTTGTCAAGGCAGAATTCTATTAAAATGATAGAATTTTACTTATTATGAAGCTTAATTTGGACGTGTATAATTTGATTTTAACTCAGATCATACACACCCTTACAGACTTTCCGACTAGTTGTTTAAAGGATATACTTTCTGTGGATGTAGATGGAAGCATCTACCTTACACTTGAAATATTAAACAATACTTATATACTAACGTAATTGAATAGACAGCTATGGGAATTGAAATTCCTATTCTGTTTAATGTTTAACACATACATGATTATATGAAGACTAAACTTGTTTTGTGGGGTTACAATGAAAAAGAAGAAAAAATACTAATTGCTTTGCAATTACGACCTGAAGATAACAAGGTAGATATTTGGACTTTTCCAGAGACCGTAGCCACAGATGAATTTGCAAGACAGTTAATGGGTGATTGGCGAAATGATAAGGAAATTGCCTTCCCTGACGGTAATGTACATACAGAAAGAGAACTCTCTGTATCAGAAAGCCTTTTGCCTGCTGATTTAAAAGTAGAAAGAGGAGACATTGTGCAGCGGGCGCAAACGGAATGGCATTTTGTAGTACTTTCTTCTAAACTCAATGATGTTTATAAGAATGAACTTAGTGATTTGCAAGAGAAAGTAGCTAAGTTGACTGCTTATAGTACGGACATTTGGGAAGAACTAAAAGGTTTCTGGGGCAAAGTGCAAGATCAGGTAAAAGAGCGCAATCTCTTAAGAGAGCATGCGGATATATTGAGAGATGAAACGAATGTACTCTTTGGTAAGCTCAAAGAACTTCGTAGTGCGTTAGATGATCAATTTCGAGAAATGTCTAAAGGACATATGGATAGTTTTATGTCAAAACTAGACGATATCGAAAAAAATGTGGCGGATGGTGTTCGATTACCAGCTGTGTTTGACCAGCTAAAAGGCCTACAAAGAAATTTTAGAGAAATTAAGTTAACAAGAGAACATCGTTCTAAGATATGGGCTCGATTAGACGGCGCCTTTAAAAAAGTAAAAGAAAAACGTTTTGGTCCTGAGGCAAACAGCGAGTCTTCTGCTACGGAAAGATTAACACGTAGATATAAGGGCTTAATGGGAGCAATCGAAAAAATGGATCGCTCTATTGCTAGAGATGAAGACGAATTAAATTTCCAACGCAAACGTATTAATGATACGGATGGTCAATTGGAAGCACAACTTCGTCAAGCTAAGATTGGTATGACGGAAGAGCGCATTCGTTCTAAGCGAGAGAAGTTCGACGAGATGTTGAAAACAAAATTAGATTTAGAAAGAAGAATTGCTTCTCAAAAAGATAAAGATGCTAAGCGTCAAGAAAAGGTAGAGATGGAAGCGGCAAAAGCAGCGGCAAAAGAAAAGATTGCCAATGAGATCAAGAACCAAGCTGCCGCAAGAAAAGATACAGAAGGAAAATTAGAAAAAGCCGCTGAATCTATTGTTTCTCCTAAAAAAGCTGCTTCAGTCGCTGCTGGAATAGCTGCTACAGGGGCAATAGTAGAACAGACTTCAGAAACAACTACTCCAAATAATGTAGAAGAAGACTTGGAAGTTACGGAAGCGATGTTTGATAAAATGAAAGCGCCGCTAAAGGAAACTTCGGGAGTCAAAGAAGTAGTCGTGGAGCAAGCATCAGAAGCAAAGGAAGTTATAGCTGATAAAGTGGAAGAGGCAAAGGAAAAAACTGCAGAGGTAAAAGAAGCAGTAGTAGAGAAGGCATCGGAAGCAAAAGAAGCTATAGCTGATAAAGTGGAAGAGGCAAAGGAAAAAACTGTGGAAGTAAAAGAAGCAGTAGTAGAGAAAGCATCAGAAGCGAAAGAAGTAGTGGAAGAAAAGCTAGAGAATCTCACAGAAAAAGCAACAGATGTTGTGGAAGATCTTACAGAAGGCGTATCCACAACGGTAAAGGCAGCTGCGGGTATGATTCTAGGAGCAGGAGCTGCTGCTATGTCTGCTCTCAAAGGAGAAGATGCAGAACAAACAGAAGAAGCTACTTCCTCTGTAGATGCAGCATCTAATGGAGAAACTATATTAGAGCAAGCATCTGATGTGATGGAAGATATAACAGATAGTTTATCTTCTACTTTTAAAGCGGGAGCTGCTGCTTTATTCGGTGCAGGTACTGCTGCAGCATCTAAATTAGGTGGAGATGATGCAACAGAAACAGTAGAAAATAAAGAAACTACAGATAATATCGAAATAGGAGAGGCTACTGCTGAGTCTGCTGTAGAAAAAGTAACAGATGTGGTGGAAGATATTACAGAAGCGGCAACAACTACCTTAAAGTCCGCAGCGGGTGCTTTATTTGGATTGGGAGCAGCCACTGCTTCTAAATTATCTGGAGAAGAATCAACGGCAGAGGATGATGTAGATAAGATTGTGGATGACGCCTCCTCTATATCTGAAATAGTAGATAAAGTAACAGACGCTGATGATGTGTAAACAACTTCATTATTAAGCGAGATAAATAAAAGCCCTACGAAGTATATCTTCGTAGGGCTTTTTTGATTTGTATTCGTAGCTCAAGGTTCTAACTTGAGTGTCTTTATCAAGCTATAGCAAAATCTTCTATTAGCGATTCACAAGAATTTTCTTTGTAAACATTCGCTCATTTGATAGCATTATTTTTATAAAAAATAAACCTGTTGTAGCAGCTTGTATGTCTAATGAAATGAGTTCATTAGGAAGTTGATTATAGGAGGCTTGTTCAACAATTTGTCCATATTGATTGATCAGTTGTATTTCTCCTTTTTCCCCTTTATATGCTTTTAAATCAATAAATACTGTTTGAACTGCTGGATTAGGATACACCTCTATATTATTAGTGTTGAAGAGTTGTGTTGTTGTACGCTTATTAGCAGTATTGATTAGAGGAGCAGAAAAAGAATCTCCGGTTAACTCTATATTAAATGGAGCACACATTGGTTTCCATTTGGAATTATATACAGCTACTGTATATTTTCCATTTTTTAAATCATTGACACTTGCCTCATGCCCGCAATCTCTAACACAATCAAGTACAGATTCCCAAGCATCAAATCGTTTATTTATTTTAAAATAATATTGTTTACCTGGATCTCCTAATAGGTGGATACTACCTTGACCATAGGTACATGTTATTGCTCCACATTGTTTAGTTTGGATAGCGGGAAGAGTGGGCGTTTCTCTTTCTGAATTTTCGATGGATACTTCTTTAGATAGACATAAAGATTGCCAATTGCTATTCCATGCTCGAACGGTATAGGTTCCTGTAGGTAAATTGGATAATTTTTGATAACTATCACAAGCAGTAGTGCAATTGATATAGGATTGATAATTAGGACTAATTCTAGACACCTTATAAAAGTATTCTGCTCCATCTTTTCCTTGTAACTCTATTTGCCCATCTGTTGTATTAATTTTCACTTCTCCACAGGAGATTGTTCCTGTAGAAGAGGTATCCTGCGGTACGGTTACTTTTTTATCAGTGCTGCAAAGTTGACGCCATTGAGCATTGTACAATTTTACATATACTCGGTAGTCTCCAGCAGATAAGGGAACAGTTTCTGTTTCCATACAATTGCCCACACAACTATACATTACAGACCAACTTTCGTTGAATATCTGCACAATCTCTATTGGTGCATTTAACTTATTAATAGTTATTCCATTTTGGTCTGCAGAGACGGATATAAGATCACAGGATGGTTCTGTTACAACAGGAACACACCCACAATTATCTTCATCAAAGATTTCATTAGCCGCACAAAATGGTTCTTGAATGGGAATCATCATACAATTACAATTCGTTGGATCGAAGACTTCTCTTAAAAGATTTCCTTCCCCATCGCAGATAGTTGTTTCTGTACACAGTGGTAGTGGTACTACTTGCGTGATACAGGAGCAGGTAGTTGGATCAAAAACCTCTTTCGTAATTAATCCATTTCCATCGCATTCTGGATTTTCTTTGCAAGTAGGAGGCTCAGGGCAATCTGCATGATTAGTTGTTTGGCTAAATAAATTGAGCGATGCGATAGTTATTAGTAGGCATAGAAATGACCTAGTATAACAATGTAAATTGTAGTACATATTTTTGTGTTAAAATGAATGCTAGAAAAGAGTTTCTAGTATTCAGCATTTCTAATAAATGTGATGATATACAAAAGGATTTGTAACGCAAAATCAGAGAATGCGATACGAACGATAGGAGGGGGAACTGTATATTATTACGAAGGAACTAATTGATGAAACAAAAGGCATTGCTACTTATGGCAATACATCATTAATTGATAGGATGAGTGTTAATTGGTAAGTGGAGTATTTGAAAAGGTGGTGCGAACAATTTGATTCCTAAAGATAGGATAAATATACTTCTTTATAAAGATATTAATCTTTTTTTTCATAAAGGTAGCTCATTTCCAAAGCTAATACAATCTATCCTAGATAGCTTAGAAGCAATACATTTCCAGGAACGTCCTTCATTTTCTGAAAAAAATAAATTGCCTGTAGTTGTTCCGAAGGCCAAAAAGTTATTTTTTTTAGTAAAGCTATGTCTAAATACTATGTCAAAACAATATTCTTGAGGTAGGCCTTCTTTTAAATCTTGCCAATCTTGGCCACCATTATCAGTGTAACAAACCTTTAGGCCCAAATCAGGGGCTACTCGAACTTCATCACTTACAGCCGGAATGGTCCATGCTTTGAGCGGGTCAAGTTCATCTACTGCTATGGCAAAGCCGTAATTTAAAGGCCCACTAACGTCTTTCCAAGTTATTCCGCCATTAACAGATCTGAACACCCCACAATGATTTTGTTGCCATAATATTTCTGGATGCGAAGGGCAAGCCAATAGTAAATGTGGATCATGACCAATTTCTGCGGTAGGATTAGGCAAATAGGCTGCTATTAGGCCTTTATTCCTCGGTGTCCAAGTTTGACCACTATCGTAGGTTTCAAATATCCCTGCACAGCTAACTGCCACATAAATGTGATGATTGTCTTTAGGATCAACGACAATAGAATGAATATAAGGCCCATTTCTGCCTGTACCGAACCATTGATTTTTATTTTGACGACTAGGGTGATTCCATAGATTTTGAACTAATTCAAAATGTTGCCCATAATCTTCACTAATAAACAATCCACCAGGTTCTGTACCAATCCAGATTCTATTAGGATGGGTAGTACCGCCTTGTTGTATACACCAGATTTTTTTTAAACTGATTGATTGATTATGAAGTTTTGTATTGGAGGGATATTTTGGGGTATTTATCTTTTGCCAAGTTGATCCTTGGTCCTTAGAAGAATATAGTTTTTGTCCCCAATGGTGGTGGCTAATTCCAATCCACCAGGCTTGATTGATTTGATCTATATAGACTACAGAAACAGGGAATCCTAAAAAATGAATTTTTTGGATAACCCATTCTTCTTCTTTTTTATCAAAGACAACCAATCCTTTGGAAGTGCCTACTAAAAGAGGATTTTGAAGCATTATAAGTAATAGGTAAGAAGTAATAGGTAAGAAGTAATAGGCCCTTAAGTACGTGAACATAAGTAGACTAAATTTAATTATTTCCACGTACCTATTACTTCTTACCTATTTCTTATTTAGAAAACTGTTTGCTTTCTTTGAATAGAGAATCCACAAATTGTCGTTTATTAAAAACTTGCATCATTTCAATACCTTCTCCAATACCTAGATATTTGATAGGTACTTTAAATTGATCGCTAATGCCTATTGCTACCCCTCCTTTAGCGGTGCCATCGAGCTTAGTTAATGCTAATGCGGTGACATCTGTAGCATTTGTAAAATGAGTAGCTTGTTCTATTGCATTTTGGCCAGTCGTGGCATCTAAAACCAAGAGGACTTCATGCGGTGCATTAGGATAACGTTTGCTAATGGAATTTTTTATTTTTGTTAACTCCCTCATCAAATTAATTTTGGTATGGAGTCTTCCTGCCGTATCAATGATTGCAACATCGCAGCCATAATTAATGGCATAGTTGACGGTTTCAAAAGCAACTGCAGCGGGATCTGTATTCATTCCTTTACTATAAAAATCACATCCAACCCTCTCTGACCATATCTTAAGTTGATCTACGGCAGCGGCTCTAAACGTATCTCCTGCACCAAGCACTACCCGTTTACCTCTCATTTTATATTGATAGGCTATTTTACCAATAGTAGTAGTTTTACCTACCCCATTGACCCCAACAACTAAAATAATACTTGGGTGAACATCCCCGCCAGGCGGAATAAAGTCTGCAACATCTTCCGTGTTGTTCTCAGCCAATAAATCTACGATTTCATTTCTAAGAATTTGATTCAGCTCACTTGTATTAATGTACTTATCTTCTGCGACCCTCGCTTCTAGTCGTTCGATTATTTTTACAGTTGTTTCTAATCCAACATCTGAAGAAATCAAAACACCTTCTAATTCGTCTAATATTTCGACATCTACTTTTGATTTACCAGCAATAGCTTTAGATATTCTAGAGAAGAACCCCGTTTTTGTTTTCTTTAAACTTTTGTCTAGTCGTTCTGCCTTTTTTTCTTCAGTATTACTCTTCTTGAACGCTTCTTGTTCCGCTGCTGCTTTTTGCTCCGCTGCTGCTTTCTGTTCCGCTGCTACTTTTTGCTCTGTTGCTGCTTTTTGTTCCGCTGCTGCTTTTTGCTCCGCTGCTGCTTTCTGCTCCGCTGCTGCTTTCTGTTCTGCTGCTGCCTTCTGTTCCGTTGCTGCTTTCTGTTCTGCTGCTGCTTTCTGCTCTGCTGCTGCCTTCTGCTCTGCTGCTGCCTTCTGTTCCGTTGCTGCCTTCTGTTCCGTTGCTGCCTTCTGTTCTGCTGCTGCCTTCTGTTCTGCTGCTGCTTTCTGTTCTGCTGCTGCCTTCTGCTCTGCTGCTGCTTTCTGTTCTGCTGCTGCCTTCTGCTCTGCTGCTGCCTTCTGTTCCGCTGCTGCCTTCTGCTCTGCTGCTAACTTTTGCTCAACTTCCTTGTCTTTATCTTTAGAAAATAGTCTTTTAAAAAAGTTCATTGACTTTGATTTTAATGCTTATATATTGGTAGGAAGTAATAGATCTCTTTACTCCAACTAAGAGTATGTTTAAAAACTGTACTCTAACTTCAAAATTAGTCTTTTAAATACAAAGAGGCTTTCCTTTGTTAAAAAGAAAGCCTCTTCGAGTATGTAAAATGAAAATTGCTGTTAAGAATTACTTCTTATCAGCAAAGAATTCTTTTACCTTATCTTTATGGATCATCATTTCCTTGTAGGTATACTTACCTGTTTTAGGATCTTTGATGCTTTTCACAACCTTCACAAAATCTCGACCAGATCCAGCGTTTGCTGCTCTTTGTCCTACCCGTGAGTTTTTTGAAACTTTAGCCATGGTAAATAATAGATTTTAGTATTTCTTTAATTAGAGAATTAATATACCCAAGTTATAAGGATTTGGGCTTAAATGCTATTTTTTGTAAGGACAATTTTGTGAAAAATTGACACTACCCCTTACTTGATTTCTCTGTGTAAGGTAACCTTCTTTAATACATTATTATACTTCTTTAACTCCAATCTATCTGGAGTGTTCTTTCTGTTCTTTTGCGTAATGTATCTAGAAGTACCAGGCATACCAGATGCTTTATGCTCTGTACATTCCAAAATTACCTGAATTCGATTTCCTTTTGACTTCTTTGCCATTTTTATATGGTTTTAATTGTTTGATATGTTATAATAACAATCAATCAATATTTAAGCTATGATTATTTAGTTAGTTTAATCCCCGTATCTACACCTTTCTTCTCTAATTTTTGCAAATACTCGTATATTCCCAACTTGTTGATGGTACGCATTGCGCTAGTAGATAGTTTAATGGTTACCCACTTATCTAACTCAGGAATAAAGTATCTCTTTTTTTGAAGATTTGGCATAAAACGACGCTTCGTCTTTCTATTAGAGAAAGAAACATTATTTCCCGAAACTGGACGCTTTCCTGTTAATTGACAAACTTTAGACATAACGTTATATTTTAGTCTTTGGTGAATTGGTCTTTAGCCTCTGAAAAATCACCATATTTACGAAAAATAGATAATAAAGCTCAAGGACTAATTACTAAAGACCATATAATTAGTGACTCCGACAGGACTCGAACCTGTAACCTCCTGATTCGTAGTCAGGGACTCTATCCAGTTAAGCTACGGAGCCGTTTGATAATACTTTGATTACCAATGATTTATTTCAGTGCTAAATTAGTGAATTTATGCTCTTTGAAAAATCGAGTGCAAAGATACAAAAAAAGGTACTGCAATTCAATATGTTTTACTAAATTGGCTCCTTTTTTATCTTCTTCTCTTTAATTGGCATTAAAAGTCCTATCGTTAGATAAAAACTTTCTGTAAAAGAAGTCCTTTCTGTCATCTCTTCGATATTATATAAACCTAAATTATACCTCGCTTCCAGCACCATTTTTATTCCTTTGGCAATGGTTTTTTCAACATCTATTCCTGCGCTTGCCGCTAGGTCAAAATGTTTTACATTGGCGGTTTCAAAAGAGATAGGTTCCTGTCGTATTGTGCCTAATCCTTGTGGATAGGAAATAGATTTGACGTCTATAGCATAAGCCGGTGTTAAACCAATCAAAGCATGTACTTGGTAATTTTTTTCTTTCCATAAAGTCGTTTTGGCTAATAACGGCATTTTAAGATATAACAGGACATTATTATAGATACGTTGTTCTTCCGTTCTATAAACATTAAGAAAAGAACCTTCCGTAGCTATTAGAATCTCTGGCTGAATAATAAGCAAATCATTTACCTTCAATTCAAATGGGATTCCTAATTGTAATCCTGGAAGGTATCCGCGTTGTATCAGATCTTCGTCTGTTAAATTGAAGGACAGATAGGTATTGGAGTAGCTGATTCCTGCTTTAAAGCCAATAAAATGTTGGGCTGTTGTTTGGAACGCGGGTAGGAGAAAGAGCAGAAAGAATAGTCGGTTTTTCATAGGATAGGACGTTTAGTGGTTCATTCCTAGTTTAGTAAACGTCCTATCTTATGAAGAATATATTTGTGATTTATTTTTAACAGTTGAGGTGCGGGGGCAGAAGTCAGAAGTCAGAGGTCAGAGGTCAGATCGTTCTAGTTAGCTGACGCTAACGGAACTGTCAGAGGTCAGACGTATGATGTTGACTCCAAGACGTTTCTGACAGCGTAGCGAGGATCTGACAGGTAGCGAGGATCTGACAGCGTAGTGATCTGACAGCGTAGCGATCTGACAGCGTAGCGATCTGACAGCGCAGCGATCTAAAAAAAGATCTATTTCATCAAATTAATATCACCTGAAATTATTTCAGAAGTACCATCTACTAAAGTAACATCTGCAAAGAACACATAGACACCAGTGCTAGCCGTTTTGCCATTATACTGACCATTCCAGCC
>CALJIY010000176.1 GCA_937973945.1 uncultured Saprospiraceae bacterium
GATGAAGATGCTATTTTGGATGAACAGGGATATGTTCATATTGTATTAGCGAGTAAAGATGAAAATGGAGCAATAGAGAAAAGAACCAAAGAATTAGGTTATAATTTTATGGAATGGAACATGCCATGGAAAAAAGGCTTAATTTTATTTAGACATATGTTAGCCGATCCTAATTTTGAAGCACAGATTGATGCGATTCCGCCTATCCAAGAGGGTATGGCTGACTTTAGCCCAATAGAAGGACAGAAGTATATGGGCGATTATGCGCCTCAAGGAATTAGAATGTCGACAGAAGATTTTTTAATGGAATACAGTTTGCAAGTAGAAGGTATAAAGGTGAATTAAATCTTAGTTTTCTATGGAGAATCTATTTATGGTATTAGACATTAAGGAGATACGTAAATTGTTATTTAGATCTCTTAGCTTCCTTTTTTTATTTCTTTTCGTTATTTGTTTGGTCTCTGCTCAAAATCCCATTGTTAAAGAGGAAATATTTTTTCAATATGAAAATGATGGTCCATATGTTAAAACTAGGATTATTGAACGCTTTTATAAAAATGACCAATTAACGAATGAAAAAGAACTTTCCTTTGAAGAAGAATTAAACGATTGGTATCCAATAAAAGAAACTTGGTATAACGAATTAGGCAAGGAAATACGTGTAAAAGATCAATATTACTATGGGCCTAATTTAGGCTTTTATATATCTGATACCCATTCTACCTATACCGAAGAAGGACAATTATTAGGACGAGAAATCTTTATCAAAGAAAATAAGAATGAGCCCATGCAATTATGGGCAATTGAGGAGGTAGATTATTTAGAAGATTGCTCTTTTGTCAATAAATATTTCTTTAGGGAAAACCCCAATGATGAAGAACTTACCTTTGATTATCAGACCCTAAGTCTCTACGATGAGGAATGTAGATTTGTAGAACGAATTTACAGCCAGAGAAGGAATGAAAGTATAGACCAATTAAGAAAACAAATTCGTATTCATTTTGATACGACAAGTGATGGATATAAGCGGCGATTAGTTGAGCGATTAATCTGCCCAGAAACTTTTGGATGTAATGATTGGGAACGAATTAACTTAATGGTTTTTGATGATGTAGATAGAGTCATTGTAAATGAGGAAGGTTCAAGAGACGGTAATTATCGAGTTTCCAGGAATATTACTTTTGAATCAGATCAAACGATTTATACGACTAAGATCTTTCGCAAACTGCCAAATCAAGATCGTCAGGACTTGTCTCTTATAGAAGAAACTATTCGAGATTTAAATGATAATATATTGAGCTTTAAAAGAGTGGAATCCTCTAGCAACCAAGTATCTACATTTATATACAACGATAAAGGTTTACTTCTTCAAGAAATTCGCCAACGTGCCCAAACTTTTATGTCTGTGGAAGAAGTATTTTTAGATACTATTTATTATACCTACCAATATCATTGTAATGATCTTGTCTTTGAACAAAACAGATTATCTACTGATTATGTATCTTCTCGGACGACTTATAGTTATTTATATCCGATAGAATGCGATTCTATCATTATGGAACCGCTGCTACTTAAAATTTATCCTAATCCAACAACGAATACACTGAGTATAGATGGACTTACTTTTTCGACCCCTATTTCCTTGATTGAAATTATAGATAGTAAGGGTAGCGTAATAGAAACCAGCACAACTATTTCTTCGGGTATTGATGTATCTAATTTAAGTAATGGATGTTATTTTTTAAATATTAAAGGTTTGGATGGTAGAAGTATTTATAACCAGAGCTTTATTAAATCTAAGTAACAAAAACACTAAATTTTATCTGGCGGAATTGATCTGACTTTCCGTTGATTACTAAGAATTGCATCTAAATAAGCTTCTCCAAAGTCCGTTCTAAGTTCTACCCACATAGGAAGGTGATCGGACATTTTATAGGTACGCCAATCTTTAAATTTTTTGTCTGTCAATTTTTTCTTTTTCTCTTGCTCATACTCTTCTTCATAGATCGCTTTATCTTCTACTGTATAAATATGTTCAAAAAAATCGAAGATATTACCAGCCTGAATATCTAGTGACGCGTATCCTAAATTACGAGAAGGTTTCCAAAAAGCAATCTGATCATAAAATTTATCTCGTTCTACATTCGATCCTGGAATGGTTTTTAATTTTTCATTAATTTCAAATCCATTAGACTCTAAAGCTTTCATAGTAGGGTGATCATGGCCCACTATATTGAAATCACCTAAAACGCCTAGGAACGTTTTATCATCTAAGATGAATTCCTTCTCCGCTTTATTAGCTAAGGCCTTCGTGAGTTGTTCAATTTCACTTTTTCTTTGCATTAACTTATCTCCACTCGCAGCTCCATAATAAATGTGAACGGTACACAAATTAAGTTTCAACCAGCCTGCCTGAAAAGAAATGATATAGGGCGTTCTAGCAAACTGTCGAAGCGAATCATCAAAGGAGTTTTCAGGTAATTTTAGACGAGCGTTTTTCCCAGAAACAAGACTAGGAAGTTTTATTTTTCCAGGTTCGGGACTTTCTACTATCGCATTTTTAGTTAATACTAAACTAGTTCCTTTGGGTAATTGGAGAGTACTATCTTTCAACGGAATACTTAGGTCTGATTTTAATTTTGTATTTCCCTTACTATCAGTCTTCAGTTTGGCATCGTATACTTTTTTATCTTTTCTGCCTAGCTTTAGTTCGATTCCATTTTCTAATTTAATTCGTTCTCCGAAAGCGGCACGAATTTTTGCGCCTTCCTTTAAAGTTAGTTCTCCTGCTATATTCGTAAATTGGACCTGACTTCGATTGTATAAAAAAACCATTCGTTCTCCATTACCTGGATCGCCATCAGTTACATCACTTGCGATATGATCCCAATCTGGACCAAGAATTGCTTTTAATCTTTTAATACCTTCCAAATTTGCCAGTACCTCTTGTATCGCAACTATATCAAATCCCGCAATAATTTCGGCAATGTAATACATGGCTTCAAAGTCTCTTCCTCCAGGTTTGATACCACCAAATTTTCTAATATTCCAAGTTGCTAATTTGATGGTTTTTCCACTAGACGGATCATTACATTGCTCGCCCTTAGAGGTAGAAAAGTGTTTGCTTAAGGCTATTTTTAGATGTTTTAAATTTTCTGCGGTTCTACGCTTTTTGATTCTTAATTTTGAATCATCTTCAGGGGTGATTCTTAATTCTGGATAAAATGGCATAGTATGTTATATTCTTTTTGTGTAGTTTCTTATATTAATATTCACACTATTAGACATTGTTTAGAATAGAGAGCAGAGAAGAGAGAGTAGAGACGTGTTTCGTCAGTGAACGACGAAATTCCGTCATTTTTTAAACGAAACCTGTCTCTATTCTCTGCTCTCGCTTCTCTGTTCTAAACAATGTCCAGTAGTATGATTATTATTACCTAATTGACATATCTATAACAATAGGCCATCCTGTAAATTGCTTTGCGCCCTCTTTTGTTACATCTTCTTCTCTAGGCCAACACTCAAAGGTAATGGTATTAGCAGTTTTATCAAAACGAATCAAGCCATAACCACTCCCACTAGAAGGGCTTTCAGGATTGACATAAGCCTGCATGGTGATTTTATTATTAAAACCATCTAAATATTGTCCTGTCCAAGGGAGCAGGTCATTATTATTCTTTCCAGGTTTTTCATCTTCTGGCCACCACCAACGACTGTAATAATTATTCACAAGCGCAGGAACAATAAATGCCCAAGGGCCATCTTCAAATTGATCGACTCCATGATGAATAACCGTTGCTAAATGTTGATCGCCTCCAATATGTACGGCATTTGCTTTTTTGATCGCTCTTAATGCTTTATTCCTACCTGTTTGAGGCCAACCATTAGAATCTAAATCTGCATGCAATCGGTTTTCTTTTTGTCCATGTAGATGAGCCCCGCCACAAAATCCTGTCTGCGATAACACCGCTTTCATTTGAATGCCCTCCTTCGCTTGTCCCCACCGTTCTAAAAAAGTTAATTGGCGTTCTCCTAATAATTCTAAACCTTCGACATCTACGGAAGCTGGATCATAATTGGGATTTCGAATATGGTCAGGACGTGGGCCTTGTTGAGGAATCTTCCCATTGGGTCCAGACTTGAATTTTCTATCTTCTAAAATGGCAAAATCTACTCCACCGACAATTAGATTGGTGTAATACACGCCAATCCCTTGTTGAATGGGACTTGGATCAAAAGGATCAGGTAAGTGGGCTGTTTGGCAGCGTTCCACCATTTTTACATATTCGGGATGGAAGAAATACCCACCATCATTACCTGCCTGAGAGGATGCTTTTTTACCATATTCTCCCCAAATATTCCCTTGCCCAATATCGTGATCATCGGGTATGGTAATACAGGGTCGAGTTCTGAACAATTCTCTAAATTGCATCCCAAACTTTAACCATGCCGCTGTATGTTCTTTATGGTCATAAGATTGGTCACCTGCAAAAAATAGTAAGTCCGGGTCTTGGTGATTGACATTCCGTATATAATGAACTCGATCTCCTCTGTCCTTATTACTATTGCAAGAAAATGCAGCTAGTTTAATTTCCTTTTTATCAATAGGATCTTTTCGAATCATGCCTTCAAACTGAGCAGATGTTCCATGTCGTAATCGGTAGGAAACGTTATTACTACTGTCCCAATTTTCTATTCGAAATAACGCCGACCAACCAATATCGTTTATTTGTTGTTGCTGTATTTCTTTCCACTGATTTTCTTGTTTGATCTCTAATCGGACAGTTCTAGTTTCATTAGGATATAATGGGAAAAATTGTGCGGTCATTTTCACAGTCTTGTCCGCAACCGTATATAGACCAAATGCAATGACCTCCTCCCTTGGCACTTTGACGTCAATGATTTCATTCTTTCCTCTGTTCCACCAATCATTGGTCGCTATGGTATCAAGTTGTTGAAAAGGAGCAATTACTGGTGGGCTAAGTGATTGGTTTTCCACTTGAGCGCAGGATGTCATGAAGACAACAAAAGAAATCAATAGAAGTAGTCGCATCTTAAGTAATATTTTTTTTATGCTTTGCCATAAATTCAAAGTAGGAATCTCTTACCTTGATAGGTGCTTCATCATGTGGATAATGTCCCACACCTTCCAAGATACTGATATCCGGATTAGGCAAAATTTGCTGACAATAATCCGCTAAATGTCTACCTGATACAGGATCTAAAGGACCATTTATAATCTTCACAGGAACGCTGGCATTTACAATAGCGTTTTTCCATCTAACAGCATTGTTTCGTCTATCATTAATATAGCCGATCAATTTGTGCATAATATTCTTCCCGTCATTGTATAAAATTAAGTCATAGAAGTAATCTATTTCTTGTTCAGTCGCTTTTTTATCTCCATAAATATCATGAAAGCTCTTACTCAAACTCTTTTTGCTTAAGAAGCGATTAAAGATATAACCGATTGGGCTATTTAATAATTTCTGAACTAATTTTGCCCGATGTAATTCTGGAAATAAACCACCATTTAAAAAGCAACAAGACAAGATTTGAAAACCCGCTGTTCCTCTTTCCGAAAAAGCAGCTAGCATTTCTTGAGCAACCGATACCCCATAATCATGCACTAACATATCTGCCTCTTGTATTCCCAAATGCTCCATTAAAGCTTCATGCAATCTCGCTTGATCTGTAATCGTATAAGTATAATCCTTTGGTTTATCCGAATAGCCAAAGCCGATCATATCAGGTGCAATGACACGGTATCGTTCCGTCAAATCTCCCCACATCTTATGCCAATCCCAAGAAGAAGTTGGAAAGCCATGAATTAATAATAGGGTAGGGCCCTGTCCTTCTTCCCAATAGGCTATTTTATTATTTTTATAGGTGAAGTATTTTGCTTTATTTTTCCAATCTGTAAAGGTCATATTTTTGAGAGACTGAGTTTTGGGATGGCTGCGCCATTTTTAAATGGAACACGGAGACACTGTGGCACAGAGAAGTATGTTTAACTCTGTGCGCTCTGTGTCTCAGTGTTCATTACTGTCAATATATAATTGTAATTAGTTTTGACTCCGTAGTAATTGTCCATATTTCTTTGTTCCTAAATTTGCTACGAATCCATTACTGGCATTGAAGACTTCTGAACCATTAATCAATACATTTTGCACAACTCCATCGGAACGTTTGACATATCGATAAGCCCCTTTTAAACTTGGGTGGTAATCTTCTATGGGTTCTTCTGTCAAACCACTGGTCAACTGATTTGGATCAATCACACATACATCTGCTCGACGGCCTACTTCTAAAGAACCTGCATCTAAACCTAACCAATCGCAAGGCATTTTAGTAAGTCTATGAATGGCTTTTTCTATTGGTAAAATATCAGGATATTCTAAGGATTGTCTCAAGGCCTGCAAAGAGCCATCATGAAAAGCCATATTTGTATTATGCGCACCAGAATCATTAAAGCCAGGAATGGTAGCTTCATGGGCTAATAATTTTACACGGATTTCATCTCGATGATTAGCGGCCGTACATTTCCAAATGAGATCGGTATCATAATCAACAATCAAATCCATAAAGCAATCTAAGTTATCTTTCCCTGTTTCGTCAGCTATCTCTTGAAAAGTTTTGGAGATTAAGCTAGCATCTGGCGCTTTCTCAATCGTCATTTCCTTCAATAATCTTGGAAAGACGGAAGTCCCTTTATGATGCCAATCTTTTCTAAATCGTTTTCTAAAAGCAGGGTCTTGAAAAGCTGTTTTTCGTTCTGCTCGATTGGCGCCGATGACTTCTACCATAGAAGGAAATTCTTCAAACAGTGGGGTAATTGGTCCTTCTCCATAATTTAGAAATGGCATGGCTAAGGCTTGGAAAAGCATGTCTGCATTAAAAAATTTCTTGCCCATTGTGGCAAGAGTGGTCACCAATTTATGAATCTTCTCATCGGTCTTTAAATCCATTGCTGCGACTATGGTCGTCTTCAAGGGCTTTCTAAATAAACCAGAACTCATACGTAATAAATGAATCCCTGATTTTTTATCTAATGCATTTGGCGTAGCTTGTAAAACACGATTATGTTTCCGTAGTATGTTCGCCAAAGTACGATATTCTTTCACCGAGGCTTGTTGAGAAGGAACGGATGTCCCTTTATATTCTTTTGAAAAAACGCCCCCCCAACGATGAAACGGCAACATGTCAATGGACATACCTAAATATCCTGCCTCCATCGCTTCGCTTAAATAATTGTTCATCTTCGTTTGCTCTGCTTTAGAAGCTTTGGGTTCTTTAAAACTTCTATCCACCCCCATGGCAGCAATTCTAATATTGGAATGGCCAACAAAGCTTGCCACATTCGGCCCCATCGGTAAGCTATCTAAATGCTCGTAATATTCTGCTAAACTATTCCATGTTATTTTATCTTTTATCCATTCTGTCAATACCTGAGCGGGCATATTTTCTACTCGACAAAATAAATCCACTATATCCTCATCTTTTCCAATAGCTGCCGAGATGGAGCAATTTCCCATGACCACCGTCGTCGTACCATGCCGCACGGATTCTTCTAGGCCGGGCATCACTTCTATTTCTGCATCATAGTGGGTATGTATGTCTACAAAGCCAGGTGTTACCCATTTTCCTGTGGCATCTATTTCTTTTGCTCCTTCAATAACGGGCGCTTTTTCATGGATCGCCTTTACTTTGCCTGCTTGAATGATTAGATCTGCTTTTTTACCTTTTGAACCTGTTCCGTCAAAAAATAAACCGTTTCTTATTATGGTGGTCATATGGATAATTTTAAGCTTGAATATAGGGAATGATATGGGAATAAGGGTAGAAATTTTGTTTTTTCTGTGGGTTTTCTGCTATCTCACTCACCTCTGGATTAGGATTCGTAGGATTTTGTTGATTAGTAGGATGCTGTGCTTGATGTTGACAGTATGATCCTAAAATCTCAGAATCCTAAGAATCCTAATCCTTGTTGA
>CALJIY010000177.1 GCA_937973945.1 uncultured Saprospiraceae bacterium
AGATATTTTTCTTTTTTTGGAGTAATTCTATTACAACAGATAATTAGGTAAGTTGTTCTGGATTTTTGTTAGTGATCTTAAGTAGTTTTCTAACTATACTCAATTCAACGCGGAGCTACTTCGTAGCTACACGGATACCACATGAGCAAACATTGTTTGCGAACCGCTTGCGGATGGGAGGGCTTGTAGGTCGTGAGTGACGTTGACATATAATATTTACGACCTAGAGCATATCTAACACTGTAACCGTGTCATCCGTGTGAACCTCGAAGAGGTTTCCGTGTTGAATTACGTCTAATTAGAAATTAACTAGAGTCTACTCCTCCATATTCAAATGTCCAATAGAATAGCAAAAGATCGTTCCAAAGCCAATCATCAATAAACCGTGAAAAGCAAGAAAAGCATTATTTCCTAATTGCACACCAGCTACTATTCCACCTAAGAAATATATAGCTAATAGCCCTTCGAAAACAGTCACCCAAGACAATTTAGAGTTGAAGTATTTTTGCTTTTTAAACGTATCAGTAATCGTATTGATATTGAATTTGGGCGTTCGTATAAAAGGAGATTCCTTGCCCATCCAACCTTGGATTACGGCAATGGTATTATGCAGAGATAAGCCCATGGAAAGGGCTAAAAAAACAGGGAATAGGACAACGAATTTAAGCACTTTCTTCAACCATTTTTCCTCTTTTATTTCTGCACTTACATTCGCTACAAAGTAAACTGCAATAACAGATAAGAGGCCAGATAAGAAGAAACCAAAATAGCGAATATCAAAGCCAATATTTTGTAGCGCAAATAGTAAAGGTACACTAAATACGCCTGCAATCAACACAAAAATAAATACTGTACTGCCTAGTAAATGTCCAGTAGCATGAATCTTTTGAATTAATTGTAAATTAGATTTCCATATTGTTGGCAACATCTTTTTAGCGGTCTCTGCCCCGCCTTTCATCCAACGAAATTGCTGAGATTTTAAACCATTCATTTCTGCGGGCAACTCTGCAGGAGAGCCAAATTTTTCTAAGAAAATAATTTCCCAGCCTTTCAATTGCGCTCTATAACTTAGATCCAAATCCTCCGTCAAGGTATCTGCTTCCCATCCACCGGCATCCGCAATGGTCGACTTCCGCCATACCCCAGCGGTACCATTAAATTGAAGCATATAGTTTCCTGATTTTCGACCTTGCTGTTCTACTGTAAAATGCACATTTAATTGCATGGCTTGCAATTTCGTTAGGAGCGAATAATTTTGATTGATATGCTCCCAGCGAGTCTGTACAACACCAATATTGCCATCTTCAAAATAAGGAATGGTATTTAATAGAAAGTCTTTTCTCGGTAAGAAATCTGCATCAAAAATGGCGATAAATTCCCCTTGAGCCATCTCCGTCGCTTCTTTTAGTGCGCCCGCTTTATATCCTTTTCGGTCTATTCTTCTAATCTGTTGGATGTTGAAACCTTGTGCCTTATAGGTTGCTACTTTCTTACTAACAATATCAACTGTTTCATCTGTAGAATCATCTAGTATATGAATTTCATATTTATCTTTTGGATAGTGAAATTCACAGACTCGATCTATCAATCGTTCTATCACATACAGCTCATTATAAATAGGTAGTTGAATCGTAACAAAAGGAAGGTCTTTATCTTTTATATCTCCTGTCGCAACTACTTTTTGCTTACCTCCTTTTTTATATTGATACAACAAATGTAGCTGCAATAAGCAGTAGCCTGTTATCCAAACTAAAGCCATTATGTATATACCTAGTACAATGTACGCTAATAAAATCATTTATTTTTTTTCTGATCTTAGGAATGAATCATCCCTTATCACAACAATTTAAAGATCGTCCACAATATTTTATGTCCTGCTAAAATCGTACCCCGTACCGTTCCAGATACTTTAGATACGCCTATTCGTTTTCGATAGGTCATCGGAACTTCTGTACATTTTAAGCCAAATTTTGCTGCTTTGACTTGCATTTCGACCGTCCATCCAAAATCTCGATCCTGCATATCAATGGCCATTAACTGTTTCCAAGTAATCGCCCGAAATGGACCCAGATCGGTAAATTGGTAATTATAGAAAAACTTAATAAGCGTAGTCGCCAACCAATTACCAAAAATTTGCTGCGGCATCATGGCCCCTTTTTCAAGCGTCCCCATCGAGCGAGAGCCAATCACCATATCCATCCCCTCTTCAGTAATGGGTTGAATGAGCTTGGGCATTTCCTCTGGGTGGTCCGAATAATCGCCATCTAAAAAAACGACGATATCTGGTTGTTCTTCGACTGCCTTTTCTTTTAAATAGCCAATTCCTTTTAAACAAGCATTGCCATATCCTTTTTCAGGCTGATCTACCACTATAGCCCCATTTGCTAATGCCACGGCTTTGGTATTATCCGTACTAGCATTATTACAAACAATGATATCCCGCACTAATTCTTTAGGAATATCTCGAAGGACATTTCCTATTGATTTTTCTTCATTGTATGCGGGAATGATGACGTCTATAATTGTAGACATTGAATATGATATTGAAGTTGATTAAGAATGCATTCTGCAATTAGTTGTAAGTACTTGATTTCTAGGACAAAGCTCTTTTTTATTTTCGTAGCCATAGCTACGGGAATCAAAAAAACTAAAGTATCTAGGAATCAATGACTTGCAAATAATGCATCAATTCATTTTTAATCAACTTCTTAGTTTAAGAACCTACTCTGTGTATAAAATTACTACCCAGAGAATACAAAAGTAGCGCAAAAGTAAGCATTCCTGTTGTTGGCAGTCGGACAAAGGTCTAGGTAATTTTGTCTCATTAGATCAAAGACTATAAGGTATTTTCTTTATTCTTTGAGAAAGAGAGAATTAGGCAGCATAAAAAAAATAACTTTACGTTTTTTTCGTCGTTTATTAAAGTACCAGTCATTTCCACTTTATTTAATTACATTTTTCTATGCGATCATTGCTTTTTTGTTCCGTTTGCTTATTATTTATAGCTTATGCTTGTAATAAGGAAGCGGATTTTCTATTAGATAGCTCTGCGGAGTTAAGCTTTTCGGTAGACACCCTTCGATTTGATACCGTATTTACAGAATTAGGCTCTGCTACTAGGTTCGTTAAAGTATATAATGATAATGACCAGCCTGTCCTATTAAATAGCGTTCGTTTGCAAAAAGGAGATAATTCTTCTTTCCGAATTAATGTAGATGGAATTCCTGCGAATGATGTAAAAGATGTAGAAGTAGCTGCAAACGATAGTATTTATGTTTTTGCAGAAGTAACCGTTGATCCCAATGATCCTTTATCTACGAGCCCTTATGTAATTGAAGAATATTTGGAGGTCGAATTAAATGGGGTGAGCCGACAAGTACTATTAGAAGCATGGGGGCAAAATGCGAACTATATACCAGATCGATTTAGCCAAGGAGGTGGTGCTTTAATTTCTTGTGATTTGGACGAAATTACTTTTGATGATCCCAAGCCTTATGTAATCTATGGAGTGATGCTAGTGGATAGTTGTACCTTGAACATTCCTGCAGGAACCAACATTTTTGTACATGGCGGTATTGTAAGAACAGGTATCTTAGGAGAGAATTATAATGATGGATTTATTTTTGTTTTGCCTAGTGGAAAACTAAATATTCAAGGAACGCTTGATAATCCAGTAACGATTCAAGGTGATCGTTTAGAAGAAGAATTCCAAGATGTACCTGGACAATGGGGTGGAATTTATTTATCCCGAACAAGTAGAGGTAATCGGATCAATCATGCTATTATTAAGAATGCTAGATTTGGTGTGGTGGTCGATTCTTCTGCTACTTTAATTATTGAAAATTCTACGATTACGAATTCTATCAGTGGCGGTTTAATCGGAGTCCATTCTAGTATTACGGCTAATAACTGTCTGCTATATGGAAATGGTGGAAACGCGGTACAACTGGAATACGGCGGCAATTATGATTTTAGACATTGTACCCTTGCAAGTTATGGCGTGGATAATTCTGCACTGCGGATGAGCAACGCTTTGTGCTTGGATCAGTTATGTACACAGGCTAGATTAAATAATTTGCGAGCTCGATTTACCAACTCGATTGTCTATGGTTCTCGAACGGATGAAGTGGAGTTATTTAATATTCCAGATGCTTCTTTTAATTATACTTTCGAAAATTGTATTGTTAGGGTAGATGATCTAGTAAGTGAAATGGATACGCCTGATTTTTTTGATCATTGTGATCCTTGTCTTCCAGAGGCAGGTACGCGTGACGTTATTTTATTTGCTAATATCGATGAAGATGATTATCGTTTAGATTCTTTGTCTATTGCGGATGGCTTTGGGAAGTTTTTAGGGAATATTCGGGTAGATATTGAGGGGACAGAGCGGGATCGGGATATGCCTGATGCTGGGTGTTATGAGCGGGTGGAGTAGGTTTTCTGTGGCTTCGTCGTGTTGCTATCTCCACGCTTCATAGGAGGTTACTTTCCCATGACTGCGTCATGGGTTACAAGATGTCGTCCCGTTGGGACTGTAGGTAACGAGATGGAAATAAAAATGGCTAAACAAACAGAGTTTGTTTAGCCATTTTTATTTCTTTCTTGCTGGACAACTTCCCGTTGTTCCGCAAGTTTATACTTTGAATTAATTTGTCTAGGAGTTTTAATTATCGAATTAAAACGGGAAGTTGCTGGACAAAAAAACTATCCAAAGCGATCGAATGCTTTGATAAAGGTATTCAAATCTTTATCTCCTCTTCCAGATAGATTGATGACTACTACGTCATCTTTTGTATATTTAATATGGTCCATAGCAGCAAAAGCATGTGCTGTTTCTAGCGCAGGAATAATACCTTCTTGTCTAGAACAGAAAAAAGCTGCTTTTAATGCTTCATCATCTGTGATACTTACAGCTTCTGCTCTGCCAGTGTCAATAAGATGAGCATGTAAAGGGCCTATACCTGGATAATCCAAACCAGCGGATATAGAGTAAGGCTCTACGATTTGCCCATCTGGAGTTTGCATGAGTAAGGTTCTGCTTCCGTGGATAACGCCTTTGGTACCTAAGACACTCGTTGCAGCAGATTCGCCACTATTAATGCCTAAGCCCGCAGCTTCTACCGCTACTAAGCGGACATCTTTTTCATCTAGATAATGATAAAAAGCGCCAGCTGCATTACTACCACCACCAACACAAGCAATAATAATATCTGGATTTTCATTGCCTGTTTGTTCTTTTAATTGCCATTTCATTTCCTCACTAATGACGGATTGGAAACGAGCAACCATATCTGGATATGGGTGTGGTCCTACTACAGAGCCGATAATATAGTGCGTATCTTCAGGATTGTTGATCCAGTCCCTAATCGCCTCGTTTGTAGCATCTTTTAATGTTTGGCTGCCACTTAATGCAGGACGAACTTCAGCGCCTAGCATCTTCATTCTTTGAACATTAGGGGCTTGTCGTTCTATATCTATGGCTCCCATGTACACGATGCAATCAATGCCCATTAAAGCACAAACGGTAGCTGTTGCAACGCCATGTTGTCCAGCACCTGTTTCCGCAATAATTCGCTTTTTGCCTAAGCGTTGGGCCATTAAGATTTGACCGATTGTGTTGTTGACTTTGTGTGCACCTGTATGGTTTAAGTCTTCTCGTTTTAAATAAACATTCGTTTGATAATGTTCAGATAAACGCTTTGCGTAATACAATGGTGAAGGGCGGCCTACATAGTCTTTTAAGAGTTGTTGAAATTCTTTTTGAAATGCCTCATCATACATAATCTCTAAATATGATTTCCGCAATTCTTCTACATTAGGATGCAGCATTTCAGGAATGAATGCGCCTCCAAATTCTCCGTAGTATCCTCTTTGATCTACTGCATAATTTTCCGTATCGATGGCATTTGTAATCATGGTCTATATTTTAAACAACTTCTTTATGTATCTCTTTTAAAAAGCTTTCTAATAAAGCTATATTTTTTAAGGCTGGGCTGATTTCAAATTTACTATTCAAATCAACGCCGACTAGTTGTGGGAAATTCAACGCTTTGATTGCTTCTGCAGATTCTGCATCTATTCCGCCACTTAGGAAAAAGGGTGTGGAGCTTTTATACTGATCCAGCAAAGACCAGTCAAAGGTAAACCCATTTCCGCCTGCATTCTTTCCCTTTGTATCAAATATAAAATATTTACAATAAGCGGTATATCCTTTGGTAATGGAAAAATCAAACTGCTTGTCAATCGAAAAAGCTTTGATTAATTGTAATTCATCATGACAACCAAATGTCTTTGCACTTTTTGCCAATAAGTCATAGCAATAGTCGGGCGTTTCCTTTCCATGCAACTGTACATATTGTAATTTGAATTTAGTTACTTTCTGTATAACCGTATCAATATCTTCATCCACGAAAACGCCTACCCGCTTAACTTTATCCCCACTTGCGGCTATTATTTCAGCGGCTTGGGTGTTCAAGACATTTCGAGAAGATTTCTTATAAAAGATTAACCCCATTAAATCTACTGGTAGTTCCAGCAGTGCCTCAATATTTTTGGGATCTCTCATGCCGCAGACTTTTACTATCATATTATACCTTATACGATGACTTTTAATTTTTCTCTTACTTCCGCAATAAAGGCAGAACAAGCTGCTCCAGGGTCCAATGTTTTCATAAAATTCTCGCCAATTAAAAAACCTTGAAAGCCATGTTGTTTTAAATCAACAATCGTATCAGGGTGACTAATACCACTTTCAGAAATTCGGACATAATGAGCTGGAATTTTATGAAATAATTCTTTAGAGTGCTGTAAGTCTACTTTAAACGTTTTTAGGTTCCGATTGTTGACGCCAACGATATCTATATCTTCCGTTAATTTCGGCAATTGTTCCGCCGAATGAATTTCTGTCAAAACTTCTAGTCCTAATGATTTTGCAAATTTTGCTAAACGGGCTAAATGATCTTTTTCTAAACACTCTGCAATTAACAAAATAGCATCTGCCCCGATTGCTTTGGCCTCTAGTAGTTGATATTCGTCTACGATAAATTCTTTTCTTAGAATAGGCACTTCGTTATGCTTTCTAGCTATAATTAAATCGGTACTAGTTCCTTTAAAGAATTTAGTATCTGTCAAAACAGAAATACCCGAAACCCTTGCCTTTGCATAAGCAGTTGTTACATCCTTTACGGACGAGGTGGTATTAATATCTTTTTTAGAGGGAGAGTAGCGTTTGAACTCTGCTATAATACCTGATTTATCTGGACGGAGTAGAAATTCTTTTAGAGAATATACTGTTCTATTAAAGTGCCGACTTCGCTCTAATTGTTTTGTGGAGACTATTTGCTTTCTACCACCAACTTCTATTTTCTTATGCGCTACTATTCTTTCTAAAATATCCATACTCTATCGTCAATATTGAATTTTAAACATATTTTATCTCAGCAAACTGTAAGTGAATTTTAAACACATAGAGCACATAGTTTACATAGCTATGTGTCCTTTGTACCTAAATGTTCAATAAAAACACCTATCGAATCTGCAAAAATAAGACTTTATTGTTTCCGTTCTTACTCGAATTCAAAAACATATTTTACTCGTTCTAATACGGGCATATCGAGAACAGGGTCTATATTTTTTAACCAAATATCAATTTCAATAGTTTCTCCTTCATCCTTTTGATTACTATCGAATATAGCTTTGATCGTGCCTGATTCCCCTGGTTTAATAGCCGAATAGGGTCTTTCCAATACTTTGGTACAGTCACATACAGAAATTAGGTCAATTTCTAGATCTGCATCCCCTGTATTTTTAAAGGTATAACTAAGGGGTATTTGCTCCCCTTTTTTTATTTTACCTAGATCCAACAATCGTTGTTCAAAAGTCATTTTTGGAGCAGGCTCCTTAACAGGAACTATTTCGGTGCTTGTTTCTTCTACAGGTTCTTTTACCGTTAAGGCTACTTTTTTAGCACAGGAAAAAGAACAAATACTGACTAAAAGGATCAATACTATGTTGCGATTCATTTTAATGATGTTATTTTTAATAATAGGTTAAGTCTGTTTAGTCAATCCTAGCATTTACTAGGAACGTTTCCCTATTTCGTTAAATTTTTCGATAGCAATCGTTTAAGAAAATATTTTTGTCTTAATTTTTACTTTTAAATAACTATTATAGGTACAATAACTGCTCCATTCAATAGGGATTAAACTGTTTTCATTTCCTAGTATTTGGTTATATTTGGCTAATAGTATAGTTGGACAAAATAAAGAACACAATTAGAATTTTACTAATAAACACATAGGTACATAGATCACATAAGCTATGTACCTATGTGTTTAGATATTGCGTTTAATTTTGTACTTATGCCAAAATAAATGTCAAAGAAAAACGACCACCTATATGTTTTCATTTTTAAATCAACCTATTTCCTTAATCACTGCTTGGCCTGCTATACTTAAACGTTATTCCTTGGTTGGTTTATTTGTAGCTTTTTTCTTGATTGTTTTTCAACCCTTTGGAACTGCTAATGTACAAATACCTAACAAATCGCTATTTCTTAGTGGATATGGTTGGATTACCTTTATCAGCCTAACGCTTATTATTGGAGGCTTACCCCGTCTTTTTCCAGGTCTATTTGAAGAAGGAAAATGGGTAGTTTGGAAACAAATGGTTTTATTAGGAATTGGATTAAGTCTTTGTTTTTTGTGTTGCTATCTATATATGAATTTTTGGTTTGGATGGCGATTGTCTATTAACAGTTTTCTAGGATTTTATTCTATCGCATTAGCCATTGCTGTTATACCAGTCATAATTATAACCTTAGTAGAGTATATTTTTCATTTGAAGAGCAATCAAGCAGTAGCGAATACGCTGAATGAGCAAATTCAACCAAGCATTCCAACAGATACGATTATCCAATTTAAAGATGAAAATGACCGAGTAGATTTCACAATTCCTTTAGATCAATTATTTTTTATCAAAGCGGCCAATAATTATGTAGAAGTTAATTATTTGGAAGCGGACCAAATCAAAAAATATTTACTTCGCAATAGTATTCGTAATATAGAACAACAGTTACCGAACCCTTCTATCAAACGTTGTCACCGATCTTATATCGTAAATATGGATAAGGTGGGCCGAATTACTGGAAATGCACAAGGCTATAAATTGCATTTTCCTTTTACGGCGGAGTATGTGGTGCCTGTTTCTCGATCTAAAGGAAAGGAGTTGTTGGAATTGATGAAGGCGTCGTGATTATTCTTTTTCCCATGACTGCGTCATGGGCTACAGGGTGTCGCTCCGTTGGAGCTGGTGTTATAGCTAAAATGACTACAAATCGATAGCTAGACAAAATAAAGTATACTTATTACCTTTTACTTCTTACCTATTACCTAAAATCTTGCGTGCATTTCGCCCCAAACCCTTGTATTTCGCCACTTTTGGTAGCTATTCCCACCTCGTTGTTTGCTATTAACCACACTATCCATTTTGCTATTTCTGTTGCTTATATCTTTGAACCATCACTAAGAATTTGTTTAAAAACAGAGATATGTATCGACTAAAATTATTCTTCAATCTATTGACTATTTTTTCCCCATTTCTAGTACTAGCACAAGAAAGTCTAATTATTGAGGGCAAAACAGCAACAGCTAATGGACAAACTTTGGCTTATGTGAATATAGGCGTATTAGGTACCTCTATAGGAACCGTTTCTGCTCCAGATGGCACTTTTAAATTATACCTTAAAGAGGGTATTAATGAAGAGCAGATAGTTCGCTTTTCTCATGTAGGTTATGAATCGAAAGACTTTACCATTGCCTCTCTAAGATTATTGCAAACGAGTATCGTTTTAGAGCCTGCGGCTATTGATTTGCAGATGGTGGAAGTCCTTCCTGATTTCAAACAAAAGAAATGGATTGGGCATAAAAAAACAAAAGCGGTAACGGTTACGAATTTTGCTATTTCTAACAAACCTAATCAAAATCTAGGAGCGGCGATTGGACGAAAATTTAGACTTGGTAAACAAGCGACCCAATTAAAGCAATTTAGGTTTTTTCTTAGCTATAATGATTTTGATACCGTTCGATTTCGAGTAAATATTTATACCCTCAAAAACGGTAAGCCATCTAAATTAGTAAACACCCAAGAAATTGTAACAGAATTATTACCTCAACAGCGAGATTGGGTTACCGTTGATTTAGATCCTTATAAAATAATTACCAAAGGGACCATTGCAGTTAGCATTGATTGGATATATCATTCTGAAAAAGGAAAATACTTACAGTTGCCCCTAACCATTCCTGCAATTGGCACAACGCACTATTATCGTTTTGGCAGTCAGAATAAATGGAAGCGATTCATGGGAATGTCTACCGCTATGGAGTTGGAAATTCTAAAATAAATAAACGCCCATTATTATGAAATATACCTTCAAAATTCTTTGTCTATTACTAAGTTCATACGTGACACTTATTGCACAAGAAAACGAAAAACAAAAGTACATTATACTAGAAGCAGGCTTGAATCATCAAACTATTCTAGAAAATAGGTTTACAACCAATGCTAATAATTATTTAGGATTTCATACTTGTATTAATTTAGAAACTGTAAAAGCGAATGCAATTAATAATATGGCATTTCATTTTTCTAAGAACATACTGAGTGATAAAGATTTTACTTATTTCTCCCATTTGAACTGGTCAGTAAGGTATACCCAGCTCAGAAGGCTTCCTTCAAAAAAATGGAAAATAGGCGGATATATAGACCAGGGAAATGCGATGAGTTTTTCTGGTGGGAGTTGGTCTGACAATAATGTGGTTTCTTATACTTTCTGGCTAGGTACAGGCGTAGCAATTCAAGGAACAAAGACTGTTCATCTAGGAGACAAGGATTTTTTACTGGACTTTGCAGGATCTGTTCCTTTATTGAGTTATGTAATACGCCCAGCCCATGCCCATCCATATCCAGAAACTTTTCTAAGGGACGGTACTTTCGATTTTACCCAAAAAGGGATGTGGAAATCATTTTTTACTTCTGGTAAATGGAGAACATTAGACTCCTTTATGAATTTTAAAGCAAGAGCAGGAGTTGTTGTTCCTTCTGGAAAAAAAGTAAATCAGTTAGGGATTCACTATGCATGGGAATACCTACATGTGGGAAACGATCGACCTGTTTGGCAAGCACAGTATCGACTGTCTTTGACCTATAAAATATCTAGGTAAATTTTTAAAATTAAGACTAATGAAAAACATACTATTCCTTTTCCTAATGGCATTTACTATAGTGGCTTGTGAAAAAGCAATTATTCCAAATATCGAAACGTCTAACAAAAGTGTTTTTGAAGAGCTCTGGCAACATGTAGACGAGCATTATATTTATTTTGATGTTAAAGGAATCGATTGGAACAAAACCTACGAAGAATATGCGCCGCTTATCACAGAAGAACTGTCAGAAGCGGAGCTATTTGATGTGTGTGCAGAGATGTTAGCAACGTTGGAAGATGGACATAATGTCTTGCAACGATCTAGTAAGTCTTCCAATGCTTACGATTTTACAACAGGATACGAGGTGGTTTTTGATCCTATTATTGTACGACAAAATTATCTCAACAATACCTTTGAAGAAAAAGGCAATTTCACTTACGGGGTATTAGATAATAACATTGGTTATATTCATTTCAAAGACTTTACTGGTTTGCGAGACATGGAAACAGTATCAGCATTTATGCTAGATAAAAATGTAGATGGTTTAGTGTTTGATGTTCGGAGCAATGGCGGTGGCGGCTTTGCAGAAAGAATCGTTAAGTACTTTATTCAAGCGCCTACTTTAGTAGGGTATTCAATAGAAAAAACGGGAAAAGGTCATACTGATTTTTCAGAAAATTTATCTTTTATCGTACAGCCAGATGATAATTTGTATTTTGATAAGCCTGTGAAGATTTTAATTAATCGAGGCTGTTTTAGTGCGACTTCTTATTTTGCTGGTATGATGAAGTACCTACCCAATGTCACTTTAGTCGGTCAGATAACAGGCGGTGGCGGTGGTGGAAATGCAGCCTACCAATTGCCTAATGATTGGATTGTAAAGGTTTCGGTCAGTACTTTTTTGGATGTTAATTTAGATGATATTGAAGTAGGCGTTGCGCCTCATATTAATCTTAATAATGATCCTGAAGAATTGGCGAATGGGGTGGATGAAATATTGGAAAGGGCTTTGGCTGATTTTTAAATAAAAATAGAGACCTAGAATGTTCTAAGTCTCTACATTATACATTTGTGTTGGATTACAAAACAATAGTACAAATATAATCAAAAAAAGAATAATCAACAATTATAAACTCAAAAAAGTTATAAATGTGATTAATGAAAAACAATATGCAACATAGCCAAAGACAACAACAGCAATATCCCCAATTTAGTCAATAGCGGAGAAGCAGAATAGTAAATGCCCTTTAATGGTCGGCCTCCTTTTTGTAGGATCGTCGGAATGGCAATCAACAAAAAGCCAATAAATATCACCCAACCTGCTCTTACAAAATAATTCATATCTGGAAAGAAGTTCTCTAAAAAAAGATGCAAAACAAACGTACT
>CALJIY010000178.1 GCA_937973945.1 uncultured Saprospiraceae bacterium
CAAAAAATCAGTGCATAGCCTAGCTACGGACTTATTTTTTGAAGGAAAATAACGAAAAAAGATATTTTCAGATATGTGTTTATTATTTAGAAACAAGCCTATTACTTGAACAAAAGTAAATTTAATACGGATTACCTGCCAAAGGTAGACATTTTTAAGCTTTCTCCTCTTCAATTATAGGGAACGACATATTCAGTCCCTTCAAGGTTTCTACCACCTTTTGAGCAATCAGGTATTGCCCATACCATCGTTCATCCATTGGGATAATATGCCATGGAGTTGTGCATCTATTGATCAAATCTTCGTAGCAACGCATATACTCGTCCCAATGCTTTCTTTCTTTCCAATCGTTTGCATTATGCTTCCAATTTTTTTCACGTTCATCCAAGCGTTGCTGTAATTCAATCTCTTGCTGTTCTTTAGATAAGTGTAGATAGAATTTTAAAACGGTGGTATTATTATCAAATGCTAGCAGATCTTCAAATGCATTGATCGCTGCAATGCGCTTATCTACTCGCTCTTCACTAATCCATTTATGCACCCGTTGGATAAGTACATCTTCATAATGAGAACGATTAAAAATTTTCAACATCCCTTTTTGCGGTACTTCTTTGTGCACGCGCCACAAGAAATCATGAGCAAACTCCTCGTCTGTTGGCTTTTTGAATGATTTAACACTAATTCCAGAGGGCATACATACACCAAATACTTTTTTAGTAATGCCATCTTTTCCACTAGCATCCATCCCTTGTAAGACCACGAGCACACTATGCTTCCCTTCAGCGTTCATAAGGTACTGTAAATCAGCTAGTTCCTCTAGAACATCCTTCATCTCTTTTTTAAATTTTTTCTTATCAGCTTCTTTAGGTGGCTTCGTTGAAAAGTCTTTTAATTGTATCATTATATAGTGGTTTAGTTATAAAACAGTTCGTTTCTATTCGTTACGCTCCTTTCCCTAATATTATAACCTATTTAAGTTATAATAAGATTCCAAACTTCAAACTTAAAAATTTCAATTGTAAAAACAAAAATATATAATCTTGACAGCTACGTTCCGTAGGACCGATCTCCAAATAAATTACTTTTCAATGTCACAATTCAAGCAAAATCGACAAACACTAACAAATATAATTTTTTATTATTGTTTTATTGTAAATGTTTATTAAACAATAATATTCGAAATCATTCCCCCATCACGAATCTACTTTATCAAGGTAGAAGACTTTTTCCTTTTTAGAAGTTGAATCATTAAAAAAATACGCTAATTCATTAAAGGCATTTAGATCCTTAGAAAGTGATACGCCACTTCCTAAGTAGCTAAATAGATCCAAATATTATAAAAACCCTTGAACATTGTGAGAGAAGCTTCTATAATTATCTTACTGATAATTATGGGGTTCGCTGTTTTTGGTAGCAATAATGCCTTCCAAAATAGGACAGAATCTACCCCTAATTATTTAGTGACCTATCCTGAAATAAATCCAGATCTAGCGCAGAGACTGCGCTCGGTAGATACAATCTGTACGTCCATATCTAGAGATACATTTAGTGTTCGTGCTTCTGATAAAGCTACCCATTATAGTTGGTCTTTGCCGCCAGGCGCATTCCTGTTTAAAAAATTATCAGATACGGCTATCATTGTCGATTGGAAGAGTGCCACCATTGGCATGGGTAATGTGTGTGTTGTTGCCGAAAATTCATGCGGCACTAGTAGTAATTCTTGTATGGAAGTGTTCATTTCCAACTGCAATAGTCAACCCATCGCAACAGATGATATAGACATTACTACTATTAATACGTCTAAGATCATTCATGTACAAACGAATGATTTCGATACGGATGGTGACGAATTGACTACTTTGTTAGATCCAAGTTTCGGTCCTAGCCATGGTTCTATTTCTATTATAAAATTAGCCATCCAATATACGCCTACTACAAATTTTACTGGAGTCGATAGCTTTCAATATATTATTTGTGATAACAATCACCCATCTCTTTGTGATACAGCAAGCGTAAAAATAACTGTTGATCATCAAACACCTATTGCAGTAGATGATAAAGCTACTACTACTGCCAATACTTCCGTTGCCATTGCTGTCCAAAATAATGACAATGATCCTGATGGAGGTCACTTAACTACTTTCTTAGATTCTTTAAACTTACCTCTAAATGGGCAAGTCCGCATTGATAGTCAAAATATTATCTATACGCCCAATCTGAATTTTACAGGAATTGATCGTTTTGATTATATTATATGTGATGATGGAAATCCTGTCAAATGCACGGAGGCAAGCATCACAATTATTGTCACAAATAATGCTCCTATTGCTAATAATGATACTGTAAGCACCACTATTAATATTCCGATCAATATTGAGGTACAACTAAATGACAGGGATACAGAAGATGGCATTTTGAGTACGATGTTAGATAATAGTCATTTACCACTGAATGGTATAGTTCGCCTTGATGGAATTAAAATAATTTATACACCAGTTGTAGGTTTTAATGGAATAGATCAATTTAATTATATTGTTTGTGACAATGGGAATCCTGTCTTATGTGACACGGCATCCGTTGTAGTAAGCATAGGAAATACCTATCCAATTGGGGTAAATGATACCATTTCCATTTCATCGAATACACCAATCAGTATTGATGTTTTAAATAATGATATTGATTTAGATGGTGGACAATTAACAGTCACTATTGACAGTGCTATGCTTCCCTTAAATGGGCTAGTCACAGTAGAGGATAATGAAATTGTTTTCACCCCAACTTCAGGTTTTACAGGGATTGATTCCATCGCCTATATTGTTTGTGATGATGGTATTCCTAGTTTATGTGATACGGCTTGGATACATATAGTAGTTGCTAATACAGCCCCTTTTGCAGCAGCTGATACCGCTAACACTAGCTCTAACACGTCCATTTCTATTCCAGTTCAAGAGAATGACTTTGATCCCGAAGATGGTCAATTAATCACATTAATCGACTCCTTAAAGTTGCCATTAAATGGTCAGCTTACACTCAGTGGTACAGATATCATATACCTTCCTAATCTTAATTTTACAGGTATAGATCGATTCGATTATTTGGTATGTGATGACGGAAGGCCACAAGCCTGTAGCCAAGCAACCGTTACCCTTGTTGTTACAAACGCTGCTCCGCTTGCTGTTAATGATACAGTCACTACTAGCATCAATAGTAGTATAGATATAGCCGTATTGTCTAACGATAGCGATCGGGAAAATGGAACCCTAACTATTAGCTTAGATACGGTCGACCTTCCTTTAAATGGTAGGCTATCTATTGACGGAAATAATATTATTTATACCCCTTTTGAAAATTATAATGGAATAGATCAATTCCAATATTCCATATGCGATAACGGCAATCCTATTTTATGTGATACTGCCATTGTGCAAATTAATATCATCAATAGCCAACCAATTGCCACAAATGACACGATCGCTATCCTTTCAAATACACCAATTGCGATTGCTGTTTTAAATAACGATTTAGATCCAGATGGTGGCGTACTTACCCTAAGTATTGATAGCACCTTAGTTCCTTTAAATGGATTAATCTCTATTGAAAATAACGAAATCATTTTCACTCCAACAGAAGACTTTGTGACGCCCGATTCTATTAGGTATATTATCTGTGATGATGGCATTCCAAGCCAATGTGATACCGCTTTAGTATTCCTACAATCGGGTAATATTGCGCCAATCGCCATCAATGATACTGTCTCCATTATTTCCAATACACCAGTCACTATTGCTGTTTTAAATAATGATATTGATCCAGATGGGGGGATACTTACCGTAAGTATTGACAGCACTTTACTTCCATTAAATGGAATGGTTACGGTGGAAAATAATGAGCTTACATTCATCCCCAACTCAGGCTTTACGGGTATCGATTCTATCGTTTATATTATTTGTGATAATGGTATCCCTAGTTTATGTGATACCGCCATCGTATTAATGGAGGCTGGAAATATTGCACCAATCGCCGTCGATGATTTTGCTAAAACGATAATTAGTACACCTGTAACAATTGCTATATTATCTAATGATTTCGATCCAGAATCTGGAGTCTTATCGGTTACCATTGACGAAAACAAGAAAGTACAAAATGGAACAATAGTCATTACCTCAGCAGGAAATAATAGTGACAATCAAAATGAAGCAGCAGCTGAAAATAGGTATCTAATTATTTATACGCCAACGGAAGGATATATTGGATTAGATTCCTTTGCCTATGTCTTATGTGATGATGGAAATCCAGTCTTATGCGATACCGCAACCGTTACCATTGAAATCTTCAATAATGCACCAGTTGCCATAGATGACTATATTGTAACACAGGAAGGTAATCCAATCTCAAGTAGTGTACTACTGAATGATTTTGATCCAAATGATGATCCTTTGGAGGCAACATTATTATCTCCTCCAACTAAAGGAGAAGTAAGATTCGATGATGGACAATATACCTATTCCCCTTACCAATATGAAAATGGGGAAGATTCATTTAGGTATATTTTATGCGAAGCAATCGCACCATTCCAATGTGATACCGCTTTTGTGTACATTGAAATTTTCCCAATAAATGATCCACCTATAGCCATTGATGATATTAATTTAACCTTAGAAAATATTGCGACAACTGGAAATGTATTAACCAATGATTTCGACCCGGAAGGAGATCAGATAAGTGTAATTGCTCCGATAACGATCTTCCCTACCAATGGTCAAGTTAGTATGGAAGATAATGGCGTCTATACTTATCAACCAGACTTCTTATTTATAGGGGAAGATAGATTTGCTTATAAAATTTGTGACGATGGCATCCCTTCTTATTGTGATACCGCATTTGTTATTATTCATGTAATCGGTGCAGATAATAGTACTAGCCAAGCACCAATTGGCGTCAATGATTACTTCCAAATGCTTGTTAATGAGCGAATTAGTGGTGACCTGATAGGAAATGACATCGCACCTGCTGGTGCTATTATTAGTATTAATACAGGACCAATTACATCGCCTAAAAATGGAACCGTAGGAATTTCTAGTACAGGTAGTTTTGATTTCATCCCATATGAAAATAGAATAGGTACGGAAACTTTTGAATATGAAATTTGCAATGCAGGCGCGCCCGATTTATGCGATACTGTATTTGTAGAGATTGAAATATTACCAAATTTTGGCAATACTATTTTTGCGATCGATGATGCAGCTTCTGGACTAGAAGATCAGCTCATCCAAGGGAATCTCTTAGCAAATG
>CALJIY010000179.1 GCA_937973945.1 uncultured Saprospiraceae bacterium
ATTAACAATAGTTTGTCATGGCAAAACAACAATCCATCAACCACTACATGCGCATCTTCCACAGATACCTAGGCTTTTTCCTAGCGGGCATTATGGCTGTATATTCCATCAGTGGAATTGTATTAGTTTTTCGATCAACTGATTTTTTAAAAAAGGAAGTCCGAATAGAAAAAACAATAGCTACTAATCTCCCTGCTGATAAAATAGGGAAAGCGTTAAAAGTAAAAGGTTTTAAAATAGAGAAGAAAGAAGGGGATATCTACCATTTCAAACAAGGAACCTATGATAGCCAAACGGGTGTCGCCAAATATACCTTAAAGAAACTCCCTTTTTTACTAGATAAAATGACCCACCTCCATAAAGCAACGACCAATGATCCGCTATACTTGTTAAATATCTTTTTTGGGGTATCGCTGCTATTCTTTGTTATTTCTTCCTTTTGGATGTTTTTGCCAAGTACTAAAGTCTTTCGAAAAGGGCTTTACTTTACGCTTGCTGGTATTTTGTTGACTTTATTAATGTTGTTTTTATAGCCTTGTTTCCATCTAGCATACATTCAATTAGAATAGAGAGCAGAGATGAGAGAATAGAGACTGCACTCATTTGTAATTAACGAAATTCAGTCATTTTTTAAAGGAAATCAGTCTCTATTCTCTACTCTCGCCTCTCTGCTCTATCTACATGTAGTATGATTGTCATAAAGAATGACATAATTCCTACAATTAAATTTTTAATAAACCCAATCATCTCGTATATTTGCGGTCATTATCTTTATTTAGATTAAGTCTAAGTAAGTTTAATAGCTAAAACCTTAGAAATATGAGACATAGATTTTCTTTAATACTACTAGCATCATTTTTCACAATACTAGTAATCATTTCCTGCGGAAAAGACGGAGACACGCCTATTAATCCAGCCGCTCCTACGCCAACGATTCCAACATCACCTAGCACTACAGATTTAGATCTAAGCACTGTAAGAAGTGATATAGCTACTAATTTGGCGACAGGAATTATCATTCCAGCCTATGAAAATTTAAAAGCAAATACGGATGAATTAGCAGCAAGCGTTGAGTTATTTAACAATAATCCAACAGAAGCTAACTTAGTAGCTGCCCAAACGGCCTTAAAAAATAGCTGGTTAGCTTGGCAAAGTGCAAGTATATATATGTTTGGCCCTGCCGAAAGTGTTGCCTTAAGAAAGAGCTTAAATACCTATCCTACAGATGTGAATCAAATAGCTGCTAATATTCAAACTGGAGATTATATTCTTAGCTCCTTAGCTAATCAAGCGGCAGTTGGGTTTCCTGCATTAGATTATTTATTAAATGGTGTTGCTGCAGGTAATGCTGATATTACAGCACAATATAGAAGCGAAGTAGATGGACAAAAACAATATCTCACTGATGTAGCCAATGATATAAAAACCAGAGTCGACCAGTCTTTAAATGGTTGGGTTGTTGAGGGAGAAAATTATACAGCTACCTTCACCAAGGCCGATGCGCTAGGAATTGATATTGGTAGTTCTTTGAGTACCATCGTCAATACAATTGATTTACACTTTCAACGATTTGTCAGAGATGGTAAAGTCGCGATCCCAGCGGGCATCCGTAGTGCAGGGGTTCCTAGACCAAAAGCTATTGAGGCTTTATATGGTGGCTATTCCGTAGAATTATTACAGGCAAGTTTGTCTGCCTATGAAAAGATGTTCTTGGGTATAGGTGCTAATGATATGGATGGGGCAGGTTTATATGATTATTTGGTGGCCATTGATGCTGCTGATTTAGCAGAAGATATGCAAGCACAATTTGATCTAGCGCAATTAGCCGCTGATAATTTATCTGATCCTTTAGCCGATCAAATTGATGCGGATTTAGATGCTATGACCAATGTGTTTATCGAGATGCAAAAAATTGTCGTCTTGGTGAAATCTGATATGGCTTCTTTGATGGGTATCTCTATTACTAATCAGGATAATGATGGAGACTAATTAGAGACCGTTTTCCTGTCAGAGGTCAGATCGCTGCGCTGTCAGGGGTCAGACTTATGATGTTGACGCTAGCATGGCACGTCAACATCATAAACCCGCCCGCCCTGATGGCAGTCGGGCTGGTCTGACAGTGCAACGGTCTGACATCTGACAGTTCCGTAGGAACGATCTGACTTCTTCTAAAATGAATAAATACTTTTTCGATAAAATATCAATCGCACCACTGGCTATGTTCAGGGTGCTTTTTGGTTTTATGATGTTGCTAAGTATTATTCGATTTTGGTATAAAGGATGGATTTTTGAACAATATATTTATCCTGATTTCTATTTTACCTACTATGGATTTCCTTGGATAAAACCTTTAGCAGGTGATGGCATGTATACTGTTTTTTTTATCATGGGCTTTGCTGCTTTATCCATCATGCTTGGTTTTTTTTATCGGATTACTAGTGTATTATTTTTTCTAAGTTTTACCTATGTGGAGTTAATTGATAAAACCAATTATCTAAATCATTATTACTTTGTTAGTCTGATTAGTTTTCTATTAATCTTTTTACCTGCTCACCGCTATTTTTCTTTAGATGTTTTTTTTCGACCTTCTTTAAAATTAGACAAAGTATCTGCTTGGACGATTAATATTATCAAATTTCAATTAGGGATCGTCTATTTCTATGCTGGCTTAGCGAAGCTTAATTATGACTGGATCGTTAATGCATTACCACTAAAAATATGGTTGCCTGCAAAAACAAATGTGCCTTTGATCGGTTGGTTGTTTAAGTATAAATGGTCGGCTACCCTATTTAGTTGGTGTGGTGCTTTATACGATCTGACGATTCCATTTTTACTACTCAATAAATATACTCGACCACTGGCGTATGCTGCTGTTATTGGTTTTCATATAATGACGGCTATGCTATTTCAGATAGGGATGTTTCCATATATTATGATCCTCTCTACTTTGATATTTTTTCCTGCTTCTTTCCATCAGCGAATTATTGATTTGTTTCCAAAAATAACTACTCCACAATTACAGATAAAAAACAGACCAAGTCGCTGGAAAAACATAAGCAAATACGCCCTTATTACTTATATCAGTTTCCAATTACTTTTTCCATTTCGGCATCTACTCTATCCCGGCAATTTATATTGGACAGAGCAAGGTTATCGGTTTTCTTGGCGAGTCATGTTGATGGAAAAAGCAGGCTATGTGGTCTTTCATGTTTATGATCCCGAAACAGGTAAAATGGAACAAGTCAACAACTATCAATACCTAACCAAGACGCAAGAAAAACAAATGAGTACGCAACCAGATATGATCTTACAGTTTGCTCATTTCTTGAAAGATAAATACCAAGCAAAAGGATTTTTGCAACCACAAATTACGGCTGAAAGTTATGTGACGTTGAATGGGCGCAGGAGCAAAGCATTTATTGATCCGACGGTTAATTTGTTAGAGATAGAAGAGGGATGGGGACATAAGGATTGGGTGCTAGCTTGGGAATAAGAGAGATTAGGAGCTAGATGTTGATTTATGAACACGGAGACACTGGGGCACGGAGGTGTTGGGGAGCTATTCTGAATTTAAAAAAGAAGGTTCTTTGACAAATTAAGTAAAAAACTTAAGATCGTCGAGGTTTGTAACCTCGATGCTATATGATGATCGTACTGCATCGAAGTTACAAACTTCGACGATCCGCTACAATCACTGGATTTGTCAGAAAACCAAAAAGAATTCATAGGCATGGAGTTAAAGGAGCATAGCTCCGACCCTGTCTGTAGAAAAAATATTATAAAAAGGCATTGAAGGAGCGTAGCTTCGTCCCTGTAAAATTCACAACGATAAAGAACTACATAAGCTACATTCTAAATAGTTAGTTCAATTTTCAAAAACAAAAATGTACAAGTTACACACACTTATAAGTCTAGTTATTTTATTGTTGACTGTAAATATACAAGCACAACAATACAGTATCTCTGGAAAAATAACGACTACCGAAGGAGCAAAATTAGACGGTGCGAGTATTGCGCTAACCAACACAACAATAGGAAGTATCAGCGATACTAATGGGTATTTTATTATTCCAGATATTCCCAAAGGCAATTACGAAATAAGCGTATCTTATATAGGAGCAGACACTCAGACCAAACAGATCGAGCTAATTGATTCAGATATAATAATCAATTTTGAATTAGACTTAACTGCTCAGAATTTAGAAACGATTGTCATTAAAGATAAGAGCCAAAAAACTACGGGAATTACTAGGCTTCGAGCTGTAGAAGGCGTGGGTATTTATGCCTCCAAAAAAACCGAAGTGGTAGTTCTTGGAGATATTACAGCGAACCTTGCAACGAATGTTAGCCGACAGATTTATTCTAAAGTAGTTGGTCTTAATATATGGGAGAGTGATGGCGCAGGGGTGCAATTAGGCATCGGCGGTAGAGGTTTAAGTCCGAATCGAAATGCAAATTTTAATACTCGGCAAAATGGATATGATATCAGTGCAGATGCCTTAGGGTATCCAGAAAGCTACTATGCCCCACCGACAGAAGCTATTGAAAAAATAGAGATTATTCGAGGCGCAGCTTCTTTACAATTTGGGACGCAGTTTGGGGGGATGCTTAATTTTAAATTCAAGGAAGGTCCGACTGATAAAAAGATAGAATTGACCACTCGACAAACAGTTGGGTCATTTGGTTTATTCAGTTCTTTTAATAGTGTTGGTGGAACAATTGGCAAAGTACAATACTATAGTTTCTACCAGTATAAAAAAAGTAAAGGCTGGCGACCAAATGCAAGTCTTGATCAACACACCGCCCATATAAGTGCTAATATTCAAGTAAATAAAAAATTCTCAATTCGCCCCGAATATACCTTTACCACTTATCTCGCCCAACAGCCTGGTGGCCTCACCGACACGCAATTTGAAATAGACCCTCGCCAATCGAATCGGGAACGGAATTGGTTTCAGGTTGATTGGAATTTATTCGCGCTAAGCTTAGATTACAAAATCTCTGATCAGACAAAAATCAATAGTCGTACATTCGGACTAATAGCAGGCCGAGATGCTTTAGGAAATTTAGACAGGATTAACTTAATAGACTTCGGTGACAATAGAGATTTCCTTCAAGATGATTTTAAAAATATTGGTAACGAAACAAGACTCATTCACAATTATACTGCTTTTAAAAATCCTGCCGTATTTTTGATCGGCACTCGTTATTATGATGGCTTTACCATCCGAAAGCAGGGAGAAGGAAATGCTGGCACTAGACCAGATTTCGTCTATAATAATCCTGACAATTTGGAAGGGTCTGATTTTGAACTACCTAGTAAAAACATATCTGCTTTCATAGAAAACATTTTCAATATAAGCCCACGTTGGAGTATTACGCCCGGCATTCGTTTTGAACATATCAAAACAGAAACAAATGGCTATTATAAATTCCGAACAGAAGATTTAGCAGGAAATATTTTAACGGATGAAAAGATTGAGGAACAAAAATCTAACACTCGTAAATTCTTATTATTCGGTATTGGCAGTAGTATTAAACCCAATGAGCAAATAGAAATATATGGCAATTTTTCTCAAAATTTTAGAGCCATCAATTTCAATGATATTCGAGTAAATGTAGGTAGCTTAGTCGTTGATCCTAACTTAGAAGATGAAAAAGGATTCACCGCAGATTTGGGCCTGAGAGGAAATGCCAAAGGTATTGTCAATTATGATCTTACTTTATTTTATTTAGCCTATAAAAACAGAATCGGCAACATTTTAAAAAGAGAACCAAATCCAGTTTTCAATGGCCTAGTAGATCGTATTATTCGATTTAGAACCAATGTAGCAAATGCTAACATTTATGGCTTAGAGAGTTTTGCGGAGATAGATTTAGTACAACTTAGTCGAATCAATAATCCAGATACCCGCTTATCTATTTACGGCAACTTCGCCCTACTCCAAGCCACCTATACCAATTCCGAAGAAAATGGAATCAAAGGAAATGACGTCGAATTAGTCCCCCCTTTTAATTTAAAAACAGGGATCAATTTTGGATGGAAAGATTTTACTGCGACCTATCAATATGCATTGGTTGGAGAACATTTTTCTGATGCCTCTAATGCCATCCGTACGCCGTCCGCTATTGAAGGAATCATTCCTTCTTATCATGTGATGGATCTTTCATTTAGCTACCAATACAAGTTTTTACAACTAGAAACAGGTGTTAATAATTTAAGTAATAATTCTTACTTTACTAGACGTGCAACGGGCTATCCTGGTCCAGGGATTATCCCTTCTGATGGACGTAGTTATTATGTGACCGTTGGGGTTCGGATATAATGGTAGGGGCAATCCTATGTGATTGCCCAAACTGACAAAGGATTGCCCAAATAAATGTAGGGCAATACCAACGGATTGCCGAATTTCAACATATATGTAGAGCAATCACATAGGATTGCCCCTACAGGAATTTTTAATCTTCTCAAATAAATCTTACCTTAGTCCAATTAATACAATTGTTTAAAACCCAAACAATGCTAAAGAAAATAGGAATTGGACTCCTAATTATCGCTCTTCTATTTGTAGCCGTTTACTATTGGTTTCTAAATTCTGGTATTCAACTACCACCAGAGACCGATGCCATTGTTCAAGAAGTTTTACAGTCGGAAGAACTTCCTGAACTAATTACAGGGGAGACAGGTTTCGCAAATAATGGAGGCGTAAAGATTTGGTACGAAAAAAGAGTACCAACAGATTCTATCAAAGGGACACTCTTATTAGTGATGGGACATAGTTCCTCTGCACTTATTTGGGGATCTGATTTTATGCAACCATTTGTAGATGACGGATATCAAGTGATTCGATATGATAATAGAGGATTAGGAGAATCTGATTGGATAGCGGATTGGAATAAAGAAAATCCCTATACGCTAGAAGATATGGCAAAAGATGGAATTGCGGTACTCGATGCCACAGGGGTTGAAAAAGCACATGTATTAGGGGCATCTATGGGCGGCATGATTGTCCAACGAATGGCATTGAGTCATAAAGAAAGAGTCGCTTCTTTAATTTCTGTTATGTCTTCTGGCTATATGAATGATCCAGAAATACCGATACTTACTAGATCACAAATGATGGATTTTGGTCGATTGACGCTACGCTATTTAACGCCCCCAAGTGAAGAAGGTGCCATAAAATTCATGGTCGGTATACAAAAATTGTTTCAAGGAAATGGTCCTTATACCCATCCTGTAAAACCATCTGCTCAAACGACACTCTATGAAATACGCAAAAGAAAAGGCATGAATCCTAATGTGGGAGATCAGCATTCCGCAGCCATTGCTGCCTCTGGTTCAAGGCTAGAAGAATTAGATCAAATTAAAGTGCCTACTCTAATTATACATGGGAAGTCAGATCCTTTAGTCCGCTTCGAGCATTGTGAAAAATATGCGCCTTTAATTCCGCATGCCGAAAAATTATATATTGATGGAATGGGTCATGATATGCCTCTTATTTATATGGCCCAATATCATGATGCTATTTTGAAGCATTTGGATGGTGCGTAGTTTAATCTTTAATTCTTAGGAAAATACTGATCGTCGAGGTTTGTAACCTCGATGCTATACGATCATCATACAGCATCGAGGTTACAAACCTCGACGATCCTAGTTGTAAAATTTAATAAACAAAATAAATGAAAAACTCCCTTTTATTCACCCTACTAGTTTTAGTAGCTGCCTGTTCCGTTCCTTCTGAAGTTTTACAAAAAGAAACCGTCCAAGAGCAGATGGTAGAGACAACAATTGATACTAAAATCCAAACCTCTGAAATACTTTGGGATACTTGGGGCATTCCACATGTCTATGCCAAAAACGAAGAAGACCTTTACTACGGAATGGGCTGGGCACAAATGCACAGTCATGGTGACCTATTGATGAAATTATATGCGGAAGCGAGAGGAGAAGCACCAAAGTATTTAGGCGCGAATGCACTTGACCTAACGAAAAAACTACATACGATTGGGATTCCTGATTTAGGAAAGAAATTTTACAATAGATTAACTGCGGAAGAAAAATTGGTGCTGAGTTCTTTTGTTGCAGGTATCAATGCTTATGCTGCTGCGCACCCCAATCATATCGCAGAAAACTTAAGAGGTATTTTACCCATTCAAGAAACTGATGTCAATGCCCATTCGCTTAGAAATTTCTTTGTCGAATTTATTGGCAATAGAGAAATGGGTACTGCGCAAAGTGCAGAGATTGGTTCTAACACTTGGGCGATTAGTCCACAGCGATCTGCTTCTGGTAAAGCACTTTTGTTAGCAAATCCACACCTTCGATATGATGATCTTTGGTTATTCTATGAAGTACATTTGAATACGGATGACTATAGCATATACGGGTCTACCCTAGTAGGTATGCCAACTATTGGTATCGCGTTCAATGAGCACTTGGGTTGGTCGCATACTGTTAACACCTTGGATGCTGCTGATCTTTACAAGTTAA
>CALJIY010000180.1 GCA_937973945.1 uncultured Saprospiraceae bacterium
TTCGTGATTAAGCCTTTTAAGACTATATATATGTCTCCAATCGTATGTACCAATCCTTTGTCCATTGCCTTTCTTAAATGCAATAGCGATCGAACGTCTGCCGATAAATTGTGTTTGCGGAAAGTATGTGGTAAGGATTCAAACATTATTTTTTTTATTTAAAATTGGTCAGCATAAGAGACATTCAAAACTTGATGTTTTCTTTTTTCTTGATAAAAAAGAAACAAAAAATCAAGCGGAAATAATCGCTAAGCTTCAGGCTATCACCCACACCCACTATTTCCGCGGGCAGCCGCCACCCAACATGACGGCAAATTAGATTTTGACACAACCATGCTACATACAACTCTATAATTTTAGCAGGCTTCGTCAACGTCATAAGTCTGACTTCTGACAGTCAAACGGAGTTGACGATCTGACCTCTGACTTCTTAATTAAACTTTAAGGGAACTAGAACTTCTTAGCACCTTCTTCATATCCGTCTGTGTTTTAATCAACACGCCCATGCCTTGTAGCTTTTCTAGTTTAGTAATCGCTTCATTCTTTTCAAAAGTATTTAGATACTTTAACCAGTTTAATAGCTCTCTGGTAGACGGTGCTCTTTCTAAACCTAAGTCTCTTAGTTGGTAGAATAACTTGATACACTTCTGTACCAAATCCGCATTTGCTTTTGGATAATGCTTGTTGACAATCTCTAACATTAACTCTGGCTCTGGAAATGTGATATAGTGATACACACATCTTCCTTTAAAAGCCGTTGGCAACTCTTGTTCTCGATTACTCGTAATTACAATCGTTGGCATGTCTTCTTCACTAACAGAAATTTCTCTGCCAGATTCTGGAAGGATGAATTTTCTGTGACTTAGCGCATATAATAAATCATTCGGAAATTCTCTAGGTGCCTTATCTATTTCATCTATTAATAAAACAGAATTGGGTTTAGAAAACGCTTTTGCCCCCGCTCCTAGCATTACATAATCATCTAAATTCTCGGTGCTTCTTCCGCCCGTACTTAACTTAGATTTCATGTCTTTATCCGCCCGCTGCAAGTTCAATACTTCTATTTGTGAATCTCTTAAATACTTCACGTGGTCAAATTTGGCAACAAACTGATCTACCGTACTCTTAGAACCTACTGGGAAGACGAACATCTCTGTATTGGTATCCGCGGCAAATTGTATCGGTAATTCAGTTTTCCCTGTTCCTGGCTCTCCCTCCATTAATAGGGGCATTCCTAATACACGAGCCATATGAAAGGCTTGTGCTAATTCACTGTCACAGAGATATTTGTCGGACCCAGTCCACATTTTTGTACTTGCCATATTTTAGGGTATAAAGGTTTTAAATAGAATAGAGACTTGCTTCGTTTGCAATTGATTGAACTTATCGTTTTCAATCAAATATTGGTTTTGATCTATACGCTCGTTTTTCTATTCTAAAACCTATAGGTTTTAAAGTTTAATGTATGATATTAATTATGATCTAATCACTTCGATGAGCACTTATTTTCTTAAGAAGAAGCATTTAACACATTTCTAGCGAATATTCGCAAATATATGAAATATTAGCTAGCTTTATGTACGGTTGACAGATTTTGTTAGCGTAAATACGTCTCTATTTCATCATTACGCTGGCGCAAGCTTGTACCTTGTGTTTACTATCCCTAAGGCTTTGCCTTTGAATATTTAAATAAAGTATAAGGATTAGACTTGGTAAGTTTTTAAAACTTCCCAAGTCTTACACAGTCTTTTCTTTTTTATAATATTTAATTCTACCTTTACCTAGCATAGACATTGTTAAAAAACTAATCCAAACACAATGAAAAATTCAAGACGAAATACTCTTAAAGGACTAGCAGCATGGAGCCTCTTAGGCATGAGTGCCAGCACCTTTTCTTGTTCTGACAACACCAATGAATCCACCGCCAAAAAAGTTGTAAAAGATATGGTCACGCAAAAAGATCCTTTTTTCAAAATCTCTTTAGCCCAATGGTCGCTACATAATTCCTTTTTTGGGGAAATTCTAAAAAGTGGAGACTGGGAGAAATTCGGCAAATTATTAATGACCGATCCTGATGCTTTATTACAAGGGCATTTAAAACCAATTGACTTTCCAACGATTGCCAAGAAAGACTTTGGAGTAGATGCTATTGAGTTGGTCAATACATTTTACTATAGTAAAGCAAAAGATACCGACTATTGGAAGGAGTATCGAAATCGTTGTGATAGCGAGGGCGTAAAAGCAGTATTGATTATGTGTGATGCCTTAGGCGATTTAGGTGATCAAGATGCGACTAAGCGACAAGCTGCGGTAGAGAATCATAAACCTTGGCTCGAAGCTGCGCAAATACTAGGCTGTCATTCTATCCGAGTGAATGCAGCTGGAAAAGGAACGGCAGAAGAAGTGAAAGCGGCGGCTGTAGAAGGCTTAGGCGCTTTAGCTGCCTTGGGCAAGGAAGGAGGCATCAATGTCATTGTCGAAAATCATGGCGGGCATTCTTCTAATGGAGAATGGTTGGCTTCTGTTATGAGTCAAGTTAATAGTCCTTTCTGTGGTACATTACCTGACTTTGGTAATTTCTGTATAGAGAGAGGAGCAGATGGTTGTGTCAATGAATATGATCGGTACAAAGGCATGAAAGAATTAATGCCTTTTGCTAAGGGCGTGAGTGCTAAGACACATGACTTTGACGCAGATGGAAACGAGATTCATTCGGACTTTAAAAAGATGTTGACTATTGTCAAAGAGGCTGGCTATACGGGTTATATTGATATTGAATATGAAGGTAAGCAATTATCTGAGCCAGAGGGTATTATGGCTACTAAGCGCTTGTTGGAGCGGGTTGGAGCGGAGTTGGCGTAAAGTGGATTGTTAATCCGCTCTAATCCCAATTTTCCCTCATTTCCTCTTAAGATTTATTTCTTTACCCTACAATCTTTATATTTAATAAGAAATACTGGAATTGATCGTCGTGGTTTATAACCTCGATGCCATACGATAATCATACTGCATCGAGGTTATAAACCTCGACGATCCTATTTTTTTCATAGTATTTACCAAAGAATCTAAACGTGTATGGTAGTGAAAAATTTATTCGGATTAACAATCCGCATTACATCCAAACACATTTTATGAATTTCAAGCTTTGTATTAGTTTTTTAGTAAGTGTATTACTCCTTTCACTATCCATCAATGCACAAAATCGAGCGAATACTTTCGTATACGGAGACGCCCTACCAGATGCCCCAGAGCTAGCCGCTCGTGGTGAGCACAAAATAGGTGTCCGCACCCTACAATTAGTCAACAAAGATCAAGTTGATGTGCTCAATTCCAAAGATGGCGTAGACCCAATCTACGATCGAAAAATCACTGTAGAGGTATGGTATCCAGCAAAGGTAGCAGTGGACAGAATACCCATCGTGAACTACGAAGAAGTTATGGGTACGGCCAATAACCCTGAACGCCCCTTGATTCCGTTTAACTTTCTAGGTAGGGCGGTCCGAGATGCGACTCCTGTATCTAGCGGGGTGCCTTATCCATTGGTGATTGTGTCGCATGGCTATGTGGGTTCTAGATATTTAATGACTTATTTGACCGAGAATTTGGCTTCCAAAGGATATGTGGTCGTTGCTATTGATCATACCGAATCTACTTTTAGAGATGCTAGTCCTTTCCAGAGTACTTTATTAAATCGTTCGAAGGATGTCTTATTTGTATTGGAACAAATGGCACAATTTAGTAATGCTAACTCCGACCACTTTTTAGCCAATTTATTAGATGCTACTAATACAGGAGTCATTGGCTTTTCGATGGGCGGCTATGGTGTTTTGAATGTGGCAGGGGCTGGCTATAGCCCAGGAGCAATTGGCTTTTTTGAAAAAATGACGGGTGGGAGTAAAGCATTATCTGTTAGAGCTAGTGGCAATGCGGACTATCTAAAAAGTATGGATTCCAGAGTTAAAGCAGTAGTTGCTTTTGCGCCTTGGGGCATGCGTGAAAAAGTTTGGGATGCAGAAGGATTGAAGGGATTAAAAACACCTACCTTTTTTATAGCAGGTAGTGAAGATGATATTTCGGGTTATGAAACAGGCATCAAAGCAATTTATGAAGGCGCTATTCATGCGGATCGTTTTTTGTTGACCTATAAAAATGCACGGCATAATGTGGCGCCAAATCCTCCTCCAGCAGCGGCTTTAGCTCCTGATTTGCATATTGATGAATACTACCGTTATGCGGAGCCTTCTTGGGATCAACGTCGGATGAATAATATCAATCAACATTTTGTGACGGCATTTTTAGGGATTCATTTGCAGGGAAAAGCATATCAAAAATTCTTGGATCTTCCAGCAGATTCTAATGAGGAGACTTGGATGGGCTTTATTAATCGATCCTCTACGGGCTTGGAGTTGTTGCAGGCTAGGGCTCAGGAGTAGCATTTAGTTGTTACCTCTTATGATAATTGGGGGTGATCTCCATTTGATCTGCTTTACTCGTGCCGTAGGTACGGTATGTGACAAATGGTAATTCACATGCCGTACCTACGGCACGGAAATCAATCAATATGCTTCTTTTCTACCGACATTTCTTACCTACGGCACGACTTCCCTATATCAAACAAGGACACACCAATATAATTTACCACGGATTCACAGATTGCATAAGCCGAATCCGTGAATCCGTGGTAAAAATGTCAACTTTCCAAACAGAAAAATCCTTGATACTTTAAACCTAGTTTAAGAAGCGCCATTTTTACAGCCCCCTTTTCAGAATGTTCTATATCGTACACTCGCCGTTCATTTTCGGACAATCCCCGCCACTGTTTTGATTAAAAATTTTATATAAAATACTTATAATCAACGTTATAGCTATTTGGCATATCTGTTGGGTTTAGATAAAGAAAGAGAAAAACTAAAATCCACTAACCCTATGTTATCAAACGATTTTAAAATTGCGATAAGGACCTTAAAGAAAAATAAAATATACACAGCCATCAATGTGTTGGGATTGGCAGTTGGGATAGCCGCCGCTTTATTAATCTTTAGAATGGTGCATTATGAACTAAGTTTTAATAAGGGCTTTAATAATTACGACCGAACCTATCGAGTGGTCCGGAATACCAATACCCCTACTCGTGGAATGGTCTACAATACCTGTACGCCCCTTCCTGCTATGGAAGTCTTACAAACAGAAATTAGTCAGTTTGAAACAAGCGCTAGGGTTTATGAATTGTGGGCAAACATCACCATTCCTAATCCTAATGGAGGCGCCCCTGAAAAAAAGTTTGGCTTAGCTAATCAACAAGTTGCTTTTGCAGCTGATCCTACTTTTCTAGACATATTTGATTTCGAATTATTAGCGGGTGACCGTAAGACTGCACTAGCAGCACCCAACTCTATCCTACTTACCAAATCATGGGCAGAGAAGTGTTTTACGAATTGGGAAGCAGCAATGGGACAAACTGTTTTAATAGATAATTTAGTAAAAGTAAAAGTCGAAGGCATTCTAGCTGACTTACCGATGAATTGCGATTTTAGGTTTCCTTATTTAATTTCTTATGAGACGCTAAAAAGTAATGAAGATTTTTTTCAGCATACTGGTAGCTGGGGAAGCTGTAGTAGTAATGATCAACTTTATGTGCAATTAGAAAATAAAAATCAATTGGAAGCTGCCAGTAAAGCGGTAGCCATGGTGGGCGAAAAGCAGTATAATAGAGGCGGCCAAATAAGAAATAGATACCATCATTTACAACCGCTCGCTGATTTGCATTTTGATAATAGATATGGCAACTCTGGAAGTCACACCACCAGTAAGACACAATTAAAAGTATTAAGTTTTATAGGCTTACTAATTTTATTGATCGCCTGTTTCAATTTTATCAATTTGGCAACAGCGCAAGCCAGTCTTCGAGCAAAAGAAGTAGGTGTCAGAAAAACACTTGGTGGAACACCGATCCAATTGATTCGTCAGTTTATGACAGAAACTGGAATGATTGTTTTTGTGGCACTTTTAATGGGCGCCCTCTTTGCTTTATGGGCCACGCCATTTTTAAAAAATATTTCTGAAGTTCCAGATAGCTTGCCTTTCTTTAGCCAGCCAATTATTCTCTTGTTTTTAGTAGCTATAGGTATTACGATAACCTGTTTAGCAGGGTTTTATCCTGCTACGGTACTTGCTAATTATCAACCCTTAGAAGCGATTAGAAGTAAGGCCGCTAAGCAAGGATTTGGTGGACAAGCTTTGGGAAAATCTTTAGTGGTGTTACAATTCGTTATTGCACAGGCATTAATAATTGGTGCATTGGTGACGATTCATCAATTGGATTATATCCAGTCTAAAGACTTAGGTTTTGCCAAAGATTTAATTTACACTTTTCCTTTTAGTGAAGACAAAGAGACCATTGCTAGACAGACAGCATTGAAACAGAATTTATTACAAATAGCTGACATTGAATCTGTTAGCTTTAATAGTGATCCTCCTTTTTCTCAAAATACTTGGCAATCTAATTTTAATTTTGCTTCCAGACCCGAAGATGCTAACTTTCAAATTAGTCAAAAATTCGTAGATGCAGATTATATGCAGACCTATGGGATTAAGCTAGTAGCTGGCAAATGGCTCACAGCCTCCGATACCAGCCGACACTGTGTGGTCAATACCACGACTTTAAAAAAGTTAGGGATTACGGATCCAAAAGAAGCCCTTGGGCAAACCATTAATATAGGTAGAGCAAGACTTCCTATCGTTGGTGTTACATCGGATTTTCATACCAAGTCTTTGAAAGTAGAACATGAGCCGCTGTTGTTGACGACTAGAAAAGAATTTTATGGACAGGCCGCTATGAAAATTCGAACAGATAATATTCCACA
>CALJIY010000181.1 GCA_937973945.1 uncultured Saprospiraceae bacterium
TATGTTTAAATTTCTACTTCCTGATAACCAGTATTTTAAGAACTTGGCTTCCCATCAAAATGGTCACCTAGCTCGCTAGGCAACAATTTTGATGCTTCGCCAAAACCTTAAACTACTGATAATCAGTTTGTACAAATTTTAAACATACTCTAAGAATGTAGTTTGGAAGTGAAAATAGTTAGTGAAAGGTTCTGAGAATTACTTTTTTAAGCTGCATAGCAGGGCTACGGAGCTTAAAAAAGTCTTTTTCAGGTTCTTACAATAGCTATTTGCAGCCCGAAATATATTTTTAAACAACTTCAAAATGACTCAATATCTCTTTTTCCTTTTATAAAGTGAAATTATAGTATAATTTATTCTAAATTAACCTAGTTGGTCATTCCATACAGGAATCTAAAACATATTCCTCCTTGTTGATAATGCCAAGTACTTTTCCTTTCATAGCGGTGCCAATAAATGGGGTGTTTTTGGATTTAGACTGAATAGAAGAGCGTTCAAAAGTCCATTCCAAATTAGGAGAAAATAAGGTTAAATTAGCGGCACTTCCCATGGCTAGTGTCGGTATAGGTAGGGATACAGCTGCTCTAGACTGGTAAGCCAGCAGATCTATCAATTGTGTTAATGGAATTTGGTCTTTTAGTTGGGTATTTAAAATGGCAAATGTGGATTCTAGGGCAATCATTCCAAAATCAGCATATAGAAACTCCATTTTTTTCACTTCTTCTTCTAATGGCGTGTGGTTCGTGCTAATGCAATCTATTATCCCATCTTTCACTGCTTTTATCAATGCCGTCTTATCTTTTGCCGTCCGAATAGGAGGAAGCACTTTCAAATTGGTATCAAAGGAAGCAATAGCCCGATCATCAAATAGTAAATTAGCCGCAGCTACAGAAGCGGTGACCTTTAAACCTTTCTTTTTAGCTGTTTTGATTAAATCTATGGAGCCAGCAGTTGAGATATTATGGACATGCAAGCGAGAATCTGTATAGGCTAATAAATCTATATCCCTTTTTAGCATCAATTCCTCTGATAAACTCAATAAGCCTTTCATACCTAATTCCGTACTGACCCTTCCTTCATGTATTTGTCCACCAGCGCTCAGTTCTTTATCATGTGGATGATTGACGATGACGCCCTCTATCCCTTTTACATACTCTAAGCTCCGTTTCATTAAACCACTAGATTGTATCGAATAAAGGCCATCTGAAAAAGCAATACTTCCAGCCTTTGCCATATCATACATTTCCGCAATGTCTTTTCCCTCGCAATTATGGGATACCGCGCCAATGGGATAAATATCCACTAAGCTAGATTGATTCTTAAAAAATAATATATCTGACTTAGTTTGAATCGTTGGGTGGGTATTAGGAAAACAAGCAAGGCCGGTGTACCCGCCTGCTGCTGCTGCTTTGGTAATAGATTGAATATCTTCCCGATGTTCTAAGCCTGGCTCGCCTGTATGTACCCCGATATCAAACCATCCTAAGGAAACGTGCAAATCTTTATGGGTAACAAGCTTGGCTTTTTTATTGCTTAGTTTTGTTCCTATTTTTTCTATTCGACCATCCTGTATGAGTAAGTCTCTTTTCTTTCCATTCAACGAAGATTCAGAATCAATGATCGTCGCGTTCTTTATTAATAGCATTCCTTTTTTTTCTCAAAAATAGTAATTCTTAGCTTAAATTTCTTGATGAAATGACGAGCAAAAAATCATCTAATGATTCTTCAAAGCTAATAGATGCTATATAGTTGTATTAAATTTAAATTAAAACTATTTGGACTATGAAAAAAAATAATTTAACTTTACTAGGTAATGAGGAACTAAACTGCCTCCTTACAAAACTCAATAAAGCCTCAATAGAAAATACCTCCATACTATTTAGGAAACAATAGACTTGTCTATCAAACGTATTCCTTTATAGCCGTTCTGGTTATGATTTTTCTATTCCTTCAATCTTCCCTAAATCTTTTTTACAACAAATATCCCTACATCATACGTGCATCGCTCAGATATTCCTGTTTGAGCAATAAATACTGAACTACTCCTACATAAATATTTTAAAATTCCAATTGGGATACTGGCCTTGCTATGCCAAAAAATTAGCTATTCTTAAATAACTTCATAAATTAAAATTGAACACATGAAAAAACTTATCAATCACTTTATTGGTAGTCTATTGCTATTCGCAATACTACAAACGGGGTATAGTCAAAGACAAATTCCCCATGAGCATGTTCCAGGAGAATTTTGTAAAACGATGGAAGTCTTAGACCTTCAAAAACAAAGAAATGCGGCACTCCAGGACAATATGGATCGTATCGAAAGATTCACTCAACAAACTTTACAAAAAAGTAAAAGCCGATCTAGTCATCAGGGAGTTATTACGATCCCTGTCGTTTTCCACGTTATTTATAACCAAGAAGGAACAAATATTAGCGAGGAACAAATCCTATCTCAATTAAATGTTTTGAATGAAGATTTCAGAAATCGTAATGAAAATAGAGGCAATACACCAGAGGAATTTCAAGATTTAGAAGCGGACGTAGAAATAGAATTCTGTTTGGCGAATATAGATCCTAATGGATATAGGACATCGGGCATCACTAGAACACAAACCTTTCACGACAATTTCTTTTTCTTTTATAATGGCTTTGATTTTATGAAGTATGATGCCTTAGGTGGAAGAGATGCTTGGCCCTCTGATCAATACCTTAATGTCTGGGTTTGTAAATTATTTGGCAGTGGCGTGCTTGGATATGCCCAATTTCCGGGAGATGATCCTGCATCCGATGGAATCGTATTAGATTATCGATTCTTTGGTACAGTTGGCGAGAGAACGCCCTTCCCAGGCTTTAATGGTCGTACAACCACACATGAAGTAGGACACTGGTTAAATCTCAGACATATTTGGGGAGACGGAGATTGTTCTGTCGATGATATGGTAGCCGATACGCCTTTGCAAGGTAGACCAAATGGGGGCTATGCTTATCCTTGTACTTTCCCGGGTCCAAATTCCTGTGATGAGGGAGAAGGAGATCTGCCTGATATGTTCCAAAATTACATGGATTACTCCAATGATGAATGTATGAGTTTATTCACAAAAGGTCAAAAAGCAAGAATGAGGGCTTTATTTGAACCTGGTGGACCAAGAGAGAGTTTGCTCTATTCAAAAGGGTGTTCGGGAGGATTGGATTTAGCCTTAGCAAGACGACCGCTTTGTACAGATGGGATTAGAAATGGCACAGAAGAAGGTATAGATTGTGGAGGCGATTGCGAGCCATGTCCTGCTGATCCTTACTGTTTATCCCTTGGAGATATTCCGTTTGATGAGTGGATAGAATCTATTGCTATTAGTGGCGATGATATTATCACTTTTGAAAACGTCTCGGGAAATGATTTCGGTCTAGGGCAATATCAAGACTTAACGGCAAGGCTTCAACCGGGTAATTCCTATCAACTTGATTTGACACCGGGTTATTTTGAAATTCCATTTGATGAACATTGGAAAGTATATATCGACTATAATAAAGATCAAGATTTTAATAACGAGGAGGAGCTTGTTTTCGATAGCGAAATAGCGACCATCGGTCCAGTTCAAGGTAGATTTACTGTTCCAGAAACCGCTACAGGTACGACAAGAATGAGAATCATAATGAAATATGTCGATACTTTTAGCCCCCTGTTTCATAATTTACCACCTGAAGCATGCGGGGTCTATGGATTTGGAGAAACGGAAGATTATACTGTTTCTTTTTATGAATGTAATGCTCCAGAAAATGTATCTGGTAGAGTATACGGTAATGACATTGTGGTTTCTTGGGAGTCTGTTCTGAGTGCTACCAATTATAAAGTTCGCTATTATGATGATGGTCGTTGGATTGTAAAATTCGTGACGGGTACTTCTTTCACTTTAGTCAACCCAGGACCAGGAACTTATTCTTTCCAAGTGTCAGCAAATTGCGATGGTTTCTGGTCTTCAAAAGGCAAGATGATTACTATTGGATTAGGTGGATCAAGTAGTGTCGGGCATTTAATTGCTACAAATCCTACTACTAATATAGCTGCTTCTGGTTTGTCTATTCAGCGCTTATATCCAAATCCTACAAATGCAGAACTAAGCGTATCCTTTGCTGCTTCTGGTGCGGAAGACATCCAAATAAGTGTTACAGACCTATTGGGTAAAACATTGATACAACAACAGCAATCCTTGAATGGCGGCTACCAGATAGCTCGCCTTGGTGTCGGGCATTTACCTGCTGGCGTGTATTATGTTAGTCTCAATAATGGGCAAACATTGGTTACCGAGAAGTTTGTTAAAAACTAGGGTTTAGAGATGTGGAGTGCTAGTAGCACTTAGTTAAGAACACGGAGACGCAGAGGCACGGAGGATATTTTTTCCTCAGTGTCTCGGTGTCTCGGTGTCTCCGTGTTCAATTATTCTATATCTCCTGTATCTCCTTTAATAACGACGAAACAATTTTAAACAACTTCAATAAAACACTTTGTATCTCCAAAGAAAATGCTAGATTCGTAAAAAATTATTACTATGCGAATTATACTGTTTTCTTTACTCTTATTCTTTATTAGCTGTGGACAAGATACCACTCCTATCGCTTCTTCAACGGCCCCGATTCATTTGAATTGGCAATTGGTCAAAAATGGAGCAAATGCGCAGAACTTACAAAAGCAATTTGGTGTATTTACGCTAAAAAATACGGGCACCAAGGATCTAGATAATAATTGGGCGATTTATTTTAATCAAAATAATGAACCCTTTACAGATAGTGTGCAGGCAAATGGTTTGCAAATAAAGCATATTAATGGCAATTTTTTTCGCTTAGCTCCAAGTGCTAATTACCAACCAATAGCAACTGGACAAAGTATTGAATTTCCATATGAAGGGAATAATTGGTCGACAAAAATGTCAGATGCGCCAGAAGGTCTTTATGCCGTATTTCAACAGGAGGATGGAACAGAAGGCAAACCACAATATTTAAATAATTATACGGTCACCCCTTTCACCGAACCTCAGCAAATCCATCGAAATAAATCCGATTCATTTCCGATCCCTACCCTCGCCTATCGCTACGAGCAAAATAAAAAAGTACAAGTCTTATCTAATAAAGACCTTTTAGCAATAGTTCCTACACCTCAAAAATTGGTGCGCAAAACAGGTTCGCTTCAACTAGATAACACCTATACTTTATGTTATGCGAAAGAATTGAAAAACGAACGAGACTATCTACTACAAACCTTAGAAGCTACTGGGCGCTCTATCAAAGATTATGAAGGCGGAAACTGTGCAGAAAAATCTATTCAACTAGCACTTGACAAAGGCTTAGCAGAAGGATACACTTTAGAAATAAATTCTGAAAAAGAACAAATAATTATTACAGGGTCGGACCCCGCTGGTGTGTTCTATGGCATACAAAGCCTGCGGTCTTTAATCCCTGTCGAGGCATTAGGCGATAGCAAAAAAGAAATTGTATTAGCGGCTATACAAATAGAAGATGCCCCTCGCTTTCCCTATAGAGGAATGCATTTAGATGTCTCTAGAAATTTTCAGTCTAAAACCTCTGTAGAAAAACTATTAGAGGTCATGGCGACTTATAAATTAAATAAATTTCATTTTCATTTATCAGATGATGAGGGTTGGCGTTTAGAAATTCCAGACCTGCCAGAATTAACAGACATAGGCGCTAAACGAGGGCACACCTTAACAGAAGAAACGCACTTAATTCCAGCATATGGATCGGGTCCTTTTGCAGATAATCCAGAAAGTAGTGGCACTGGTTATTTTACCCGTCAGGAATATATCGACATTCTAAAGTATGCAAAGGCACGACACATAGAGGTTATTCCAGAAATTGATCTACCCGGTCATGCCAGAGCTGCCATAAAGGCGATGGAAGTACGATACAAGCGATTAATGGAAGCAGGGCAAGAAAGTGCTGCTACCCAATACTTATTAAGTGATCCAAATGACCAATCCGTATATAGGTCTGTCCAAGGCTATAAAGACAATACGACTTGTGTCTGCCAAGAATCATTATATAGTTTTTTAGATAAAGTAGTGGATGAATTAATAGCTATGCATGAAGAAGCTGGACATCCCTTAAAAGTATTACATACTGGCGGCGATGAAGTACCAGATGGTGTATGGGAACAATCTTCAATCTGTGAAGAATTACTTTCCAACAATACAGAGGTGGAGTCTACAAAGGAAGGATTGACCGCTTATTTTCTAAAAAGATTTCATCAGATTTTAGCAGAGCGAAACTTAGTGACTGGTGGCTGGGAGGAAATTGCCTTAATGTCAGAACAGCAAGGAGAACACAAAGCCCATGTGCCCAACCCAACTTTTGTCAATAAGAAATTCCAACCCTATGTATGGAATTCTGTTTTTGGTTGGGGCGGGGAAGATATGGCCTACAAACTAGCGAATGCCGGCTATCCTGTCGTATTATGTAATGCTTCCAATTTATATTTTGACTTAGCTTATGACAAAGATCCAGAAATCTCAGGGCTATATTGGGCGGGCTATGTAGATACTCGAAAGGCTTATGAATTTGCGCCTTTTAATTTATTCCAAACCGCTTCTATGAGTAAAATGGGGGTGGCATTAGATCGAGATCAGTTGGCGGCAGGCAAAGAACGTTTATCTCCTAGCAGTCAAAAAAACATCTTAGGCATGCAAGGTCACTTGTGGAGTGAAACTTTACTTAACCAAGAAAAATTAGAACGATCTGCCTACCCAAAATTGTTAGGCTTGGCGGAAAGGGCTTGGGCACCTATGCCTGCTTGGGCTACAGCTAAAACGGTAGCAGAAACACAGGCTCAACTAGATAAGGATTGGAATGTTTTTGCTAATACCTTAGGGCAAAAAGAACTACTTCGATTGAATTACGTAGCGGGTGGTTTGACCTATCATATCCCTCCTCCTGGTGCCATTATTGAAGGCGGGCAATTGTTGGCAAATACGGCTTATCCAGGTTTGGAAATTTATTATACGACAGATGGAACAACTCCTACTCGACAATCTAAACGCTACGAAGGACCCGTGGCGGTAGATAAGGCTGTTAGATTAAAGGTCTTTGGTGGGAAAAATGCTAGTCGGGAAGTGGTAGTCGATGTCCGATAGGGACTGTTCGATAAACTGTTTCAAAAATAACTTGACAATATTTAAAGTTTTGGCTGTCAACGTTCTGTGAGTTTTGAACCTGCCTTCCAAGGAACGCAGGCAGGCTTGGTCTTGACACTTGAACTTGAACTTTCTCGTCCAATAATTATTAGTGGGCTTGGCAGTTGAATCTCCAAGCCCACCTACTTTAATTAATGTGCAATCACCATTCGCTTGGTCTGCATTTCTGCTCCAGCGACAAGGGTGTAATAGTAAATGCCTGTTGGCAGATCATTACTATTTATTTCTATTTGATTATTTCCTGCATCAAACGTTTGGTGCAACTCTTTCACAATTTTTC